>CAYTVI010000019.1:0-30419 GCA_964441765.1 uncultured Sulfurospirillum sp. | reverse complement strand
GCGTGCCTCAGCGTTTAAGAATGTTACCGTAGTAAAGCTATCTTCATACGTTTTACATGCAAAAAGGGCATTCAGCATTTTTACATGTAAAGGTTCTCCCACCACATCCGCACTTTGTTTTAAAAGGAGTCTGTCTTGGTCAATCGCACTTATATGTAAATGGTGTTTTGCGAGCTTTTGCGCTAATGTGGAAGCTAAAAAGGTGTTGTATCCCATGCCAAAACCGATATCTAAAAGCGTGACATCTTCTTTTTCAAGACGCTCTTTAAGCTCTGATTTTTCAAGAAATAGTTTTTGAGCTTGGGCATACGCTCCTGCTTTTGGATGGTAATAATCACGATGGTTTTGACTCCAAAAAGTCGTACTTCCATCGTTTAGATTTATTTTTTGTGGTATTTCATAACTTATTTCAAGCTGATTTTCAACCAAATCACCTTGTCTAATACCGCGATACCGCATGGTTTGAGCAATATATTCGGCAAATTGTCCCTTTGCTATATGCCATTTTGGAGCGATTAACTCTTTTTTGGGTGTATCGGTGGCAAGGCGTAAGATAGGAATGTGTGAAGGTATAAAACGCAAAAGGTTTATCAAAGCTTCTGCATAGGCGTACTCATCTAAAAGCTCAAAAGGCATCTTTTCGTATTCACGAGCCAGTTGTGTCCCTTGGATGATGTGAAGATTGTGAAACTTGATGCCATCAATGCCCACGTCCACTAAGCCTAAAACGCTTTGTTTCCACATATCAGATGTTTCATGAGGCAAACCGATAATAAGATGCGCATAGACTTTCAAGCCTCTATGATGCAACCGCTTAATCGCCTCCAACGAACAAATGGCGTCATGCCCACGGTTCATACGTTTTAAACTCGCATCGTGCAGACTTTGCACACCCAGTTCCACGACGACTTCTCTTGTTTTATTGAGCTCGCATAAATACGCTATCGTCGCTTCACTTAAACAATCAGGTCTTGTTCCGATGTGCAAGGCACGAAAAGGGTAAAATGAGAGCAGTTTTTCATACGTCTTTTTTTGAGTGACTAATGAAGCAAATGTCCCCGTATAGGCTTGAATATACAGCGCAAACGATGAGGCATGGTAACGCTTTTTGGCAAATAAAAGCGCTTTTTCTATCTGCTCTTCCACGCTTTTAGCATCAGCGATTTGAGCCGCACGGCTTCCATGTTCGGGGCAAAACGTACACCCACCTGTTCCATCACCTTCTCGGTTTGGACAGCCAAACTCAAGATTGACAGGGATGCTAAAGAGTGCTTCGCCATAATGCGAAAGCATATACGCTTTGTGGCTTAGGTAAGGAAGTTTCACTTGAAAAAGAGTTTTCGCATCTTGGTTAGTCCCAAACGCATCCCACTGTACATCATAATATGCGCCATCTTTTTCCACATTGGCTTATCATAACAAGGCTTTGGACACTTTCGACAACTCGGTTTTGTCTCATGCGGACAGTTTTGAAGCTTATTGTAGGCATAGTGCAGTAGCACTTCACACTCTTCGCACAGCTCATAGGAGAGTTTTTCTAAAGGTGTTTCACGAAAATATACCTCTAAAACCCCTTCTTGTTTTGGAACATCTTTGTGTTCTTTGCTGCAATGCAGTTGTATAAAGCGATGCAAGGTTTGGCTATCACTTTGTAATTTTTCTTGGGTCATAACTACTCTTTTTTCTTTGTCTTATAGCACGTTCCATAAATTTCATCTATTAAATCAAAAAACTAATTTAAACATATTATAATCATTTAATATTTATAATGGGTTTGGTTTATATTTTTTAAAAGGAGTTCTTATGAAAATCAAGGTCTTAGGAAGCAGTGTTGTCTTAGCGGCACTCTTATTCAGTGGATGCGCAAGTTCACAACCAGCAGCAACAGCTCCAAATTTTGATGCGGTTTTTAAAGAAAAAGTAGCCGATGCCAAAAAAGAGATAAAAGTTGTCTCTGGCGAGCAGATGGTGCAAATCATGAAAGAAAAACCAAGTGTTATCATCGTCGATGTCAGAGAAGCGGATGAAATCAAAACTTTTGGAAAAGTCGATTGGAAAAATCAAAAACATCTTAGTCGTGGCAAAATGGAGCCAGGACTTCAAAAATCAGGATTAAAAATTGATGATGAAATCTACGTTATGTGTAAAACAGGTGCACGCTCTAGCCTAGCAGCTAAAACACTCAAAGAATACGGCTTTAAAAATGTCTCCGTTATCGATGGCGGAATGGATTTGTGGCTTGAGAAAAAACTTCCAAGCGTAGACTAAATACTTTTTTACATGTAAGGATTTTTTTTCCTTACATGTAAAGACTACACACCTTAACGATAAAAAATCCTCCAAACACTAACCACACAAAAAGAATCATCGCCAAAATCATCGCTTTACCACCAATTCCTCGAAACTTTTTAAAGTGTGTTTCCATGCCAAGCGCACTCATCGCCATCGTCAATAAAAAGGTATCTAAGGCATTGAGCGAACTCACCACAGTTTGGGGTAAAAGATGCAACGAGTTAAACCCTGCTACCACGATGAAAAAAACCGCAAACCACGGAATAGCTACAGTGCTTTTGTGTGTCGATGGTGCGGTAAACAGCACGCCAAAGATGAGCAACACGGGTACTAAAAGCATCACCCGAAACATCTTAACAATCACAGCACTATCGGCAACTTCGTAAGAGATAGCACTTCCAGCCCCTACGACTTGAGCGACTTCATGGATACTCACACCGATATAAAGCCCCTCTTCAGCCTCGCTTAAAGGTAACCACCCTAGTTGATAAACAAGTGGATAGGCAAACATCGCTAACGTGCCAAAAAGCACCACACTTCCAACGGCTACAGCACTTTTATGCGCTTCATTTTTTAAAACACCCTCCACCGCCAATACCGCAGCCGCTCCACAAATAGCACTTCCAGCCGAAGTGAGTAATGCCGTATGGCTATCAAGCCCCAAACCTTTCACCCCAATAACATACCCTAAAACCAAGGTCAAACTCACCACTAAAACACTCGCAACAACCCCTTGCATCCCCATCTGTGCGATTTGTCCAAAGGTGATACGAAACCCATACAAGATAATACCAAAACGAAGTAAGGTTTTTGTGCAAAAGAGTATCCCCTCATTCCACGACGTAGGGAGTTTGGAGCGAAACGTATTGGCATAAACCATCCCTAAAATGATGCCTATGACTAAAGGAGAGAGCGCTAAGTGTTTAAAAAAAGAAAGTGTCGATAAAAACGAAGCAAACAGCGCAAAAAGAAGCACTAACGTGATGGCTTTGAAGGCATCTACAGAGAAAAAAGGCACTCAAAATTCCTCAAATTTTTGTACCATCATAGCACAAAAAAAGTTTACATGTAAGAAGAAATCCTCTTACATGTAACTGTTCACTCTACGCTCTTTTCAAAATAGCCAGTGCTTTTTCATCATCCACATCGAGCATGAAAGGCACACCTGTGACCTTGGCAGTCTCTTCGTTTCCAGCAAAAATATCGTCTCTTGTGATAGCGCTTACATTAAACTTTCTTGCACCCGCTAGAAGCTGTTGCAGTCCTGTGCTTAACTTATCAGCAAGGGTAAATGCCGCAATCGCACCGTAAGGGATTTTGCCCATCTCATTTGCCCCCACAATCTTTTGAACATCATAATACCCCGCAAAAATTTCCTCTGCACGTGTTCCTTTTTCCGTCACACTTGAAGGAAGCTTTTCCCAATGCCCAAAGACTTTCTCTTTATTATCAGGACGTAAAACGCCTTCAATATTTGAGCCTAAGAAAGCAGGAATCATCAACGAGCGTCCCATACAAATGAGTTTTGTAAATGGCGCACCCAACGCCAAGGCTTTGAAGATATGGTCTTCTCGTGCCAAGCCACCTGCAAAAGCCATATCTACCACTTTTTCACCTTGTGCTTCTAAAACTTTAGCATAACGATACGCTTGTGCGTGAAGATGAATAGATGGTACACCCCATGTTTCCATCATATTCCAAGGGCTCATGCCCGTCCCTCCTCCTGAGCCATCAATGGTCAACAAATCCAATTTTGCCTCACTCGCGTACTTAATCGCCATCGCTAACGCTTCATTGCCATAAGAGCCCGTTTTGAGGGAAATGCGCTTGTAGCCTAGTTTTCGTAAATACGCCACGCCCTCCATAAAGCTCTTTTTCACCTCAGCTTCACTGTTAAGATCGGTATCTCCCAAGCGACTGTGACGGGCAAAAGCTTTGATAGCCCCACTCTCAAACGCTTTTTGAGCTTCCGAACAGGCTGGGTCTGGATCAACGATATAACCGCGATTTTTCAAAAAGAGAGCATAATCAAGGCTACTTACTTGAATTTCACCACCGATATCTTTGGCTCCCTGACCCCATTTAAGCTCAATCACAACCTTATCACCAAACTTATCAATGACGTATTCAGCCACACCATTTCGGGTGTCTTCCACATTCATCTGAACGATAATCGCACCGTATCCATCGTAATAACGTAAATAACTCTCGATGCGTCTATCGAGTTCTGGCGCTTTTGAAATTCTTCCTTTTTCAATGACCGCTCCTTTATCAATCCCTACAACATTTTCGCCCACAACAATCGGATAGCCTGAGAGTGCTGCACCCACACAAAACGAATCCCAATACTTGCGTGCAATCGCTGTTGAACCAAGAGCGCCTGTCATAATCGGTAATTTAAACTTTGTTTTTGTCTCAGCGCCAAATTCGCCTGATAAACTCACATTAGGGAAAATACAATCGTCTGGATTGTGACTTAACCCTTCTCTTAAGCCGGTTGCACCGTAGTTGTACCCTTGGATACGTAAAGCATTATAATTCACTCCAACATGCGTCGTGTTACGAGCTCCCGATGTTGTATCGCCAAAATCTCTAGGATAAAGCATCTTTCGCCCCGTCATACTCGACATCCATGTCTCACACTTACCTTTACAATCAGACGTACACAAGGTACACAATCCTGATTCAGCAGGGTTTCCTCGATTCGCTGTTCCTAGAGCGTCATTATTCTTTGGCCATTCAATCATGTTTTTCCTTTAAAGTAGTTTTAAGAAAAATAGTCAAAAATGGCTTTTAAATGAATTAAAACTTAAGAGTTCTGAAAATAGAGTATGGATTTTGTTACCATATGAAGCATTTAAGAGAGGAGATGAGAGGAAATCTCATCTCCGTTAGAAACTTATTTTGCAGGGATAATAATACCTTTGTAAGGACCAAATTTATGTTGGTGGCGGTTTTTATCATCGTTGTATGGGGCAATGTCGCTATCGGGTACTTTGACTTTAACATCTGGAAAATCCAAATGTCTGTCTTTTTTCACAGGACGAGGCTTATCGTAATCATTGATATACGCCGCAACATCGTATGCTTGCGCATCGGTTAGGATACGGTTGTGGTTATCTGCACCCAAAGGCATATTCGCTACAATCCAATCTGCCGCGCGAATAACTCTAAACATACCTGCACCTGTGTTATAAGTGTCTTTCCCCCAAAGAGCTGGGTACTCATAACCATTGGCTTTGCCTTCACGCTTGACACCCTCACCGTTTTGTCCATGACACGATGCACAATGCTCTACATAAACTTTTTTACCCGCTATCGGGTCTGCTGCACGACTCATAATCATCTTTCTATCGACTTGTGGAAACTCAGCTCCAGAGACTTTAGCACCCACGGGCACACCTTGAGAGAGCCAATGCATATAGGTCACAATCGCTCGCATCTCTTTACCATCTTCTGGCAAAGCCTTACCGTTCATACTGCGCTCCATACAACCATTGATACGTCCTTCGATACTTCCGATGGTCTCATCACGGTTACGGTATTGTGGAAAGTTTGGCATGGTTGCCATAAAAGGCGCTGACCATTTTTTAGTCCCTGCTTCTTGGTGACAGGTCGAACAGGCAAAGTTATTGCCCGCATAGCGCATCTTTTTATCTGCCACTTCAGGGCCGATGTATTTGTACGTTTCATTCACAAGTGCTTTTCCATAACGCACGGTATCACCAAATAAGTTATTAGGTATCGTGCTCTCATCAGGCTTTACCCAATCTTTGACAACGATAGGCTTAAACCCTTTATCGGAACGTTTATTCAGCTCCGCCACATCGAGTGCAAAAAGCCCGCTTGCACAGCATCCAATCAGTGCTAAACGCACCACAGAAACCATTTTCATTATTGCCTCCTTAGCATTTTATGATGGTATCTTACGCTTTCTTCGTCAATCAAACGTCAATTTTTCCTTTTTACTTTTAAGGTATAATTAGGTTTAGCTTTACATGTAAAGGAAAAACCATCAAAACATTTCGCTCTTTAGCACTCTTCTTTGGACTCTTTTTTTTAGCCATTATTACCTTGGCATTTTTAATTTACAGAGCCAACCATAACCTCTACATTGAAGATGCTAAAAACAGTGTGGCAAGTGTGTTAAACCTTACACAAGAGCTTATTGCCCATGAAAAACAACTCTCCCTTAGCATGGCGCTGATGCTCTCTCAAAATGAAGCTATTAAACAAAGCTATCTTTTAAACGACAGAACCCAAGCGTTTGAAGCCATGCGTGAAGAGATGCACAAAATCAAACAGTATCTTCAAATAGAGCATCTTGATATTCAACTACACACACAAGATGCCCATGCGTGGGTACGCAGCTGGGATTTTGAGAGTTATGGGGAAGATTTGAAACCGTTTCGCAAAGGCTTAGAAACCTTGCGTCAAACCAAACTGCCTTTGGTGTCGATTGAGCTTGGGAAACGCCTCAATATCAAAGCGCTCTGCCCTATTTTTGATAAAGAGACGTACATCGGCTCTTTGGAAGTCATCATGGGATTTGATGAAATCTCTGCCAAACTCAAAGATAAAAAAATACATTTTTTAGTCTTGATGGATAAAGAGTTTTTAGAGATTGGTGAGTGGATGAAAGAGTTGGAGCAGATGAATGATTTTGTCATTGTCAGCAATAGCTGTGGCAAAGCGTGTCATGGTATTTTAAAGCCTCTTATCTCCTCTGAGATTTTGGAGAATGGTTTCGCACGCATGGAGGGGATGCTTTTTGGATTTACCCCTTTGTTTGACATCGAAGCCAAGCGTATCGGTTATATTGGGATTTGGTTTGATGCCAATTTGCTCAAAGAATCCCTTTTGCTTCGTTCCACGCTTTTACCTCGCACCAAAGCCTTACAAAGTCTGCCCTACGCGCCTGAACTTCCTAAAAACCCTACACATGTGATGATTCGATGAAAATTTTACTCTTAGAAGATGACTACACCTATAAGGAGAGCATTAAAGAGCTCTTAGAAGAGATGGGATACAGTGTTGATGATTTTGATGATGGTGAAAAAGCCCTTGATGCTTTGTTTGAGACATCGTACCAACTTGCATTGCTTGATATTCGTGTTCCAAATCTTGATGGGTACGAGATTTTAAAACAGATACGTAAAGCCAAACTAGACTTACCCATTATTTTTATCACCTCTTTGACAGATATTAACAACTTAAGTTTAGGGTATGAGCTTGGATGCAATGACTACATCCGAAAGCCTTTTTCACTCAAAGAGTTGCGCTATCGAGTCAATCAAACCATCAGTAGCTACCATCTCCACACCACTTTAGCCAAAATAGCGCTTCCTTTTGGCTTTGAATACGCCTTAGAACAAGAGAGTCTTTACAAAGAAAATGTGCTTATTCCACTAACATCCTATGAAAAGAAACTGCTTTTTTTACTGGTCAAAAACCGTGGTCAGTTTATCTCCACAGAGCTGATTCGTGATTATGTGTGGGACAATAAACCCATCGGAGACAATGACATTCGGATGCTGATTAAAAAAATTCGAGACAAAAGCCATAAAGATTTGATTATTACCGCCAAAAGCATAGGATATAAAATTGAAAAATGAGACAAAAAAAGCCTCTGCTTTTGCGCTGGTCTTTACCCTACTCACTCTTTTAGTGGTCTCTTTTCCGATTTTGAATTATCTTTCACTCTCCTTGCGTTTTGCGCAACTGCACCAACAAGAGGGCATGCGCCAATACGCACAAGAAGTCGAAGCGCAAATTTATGCCATATCTCCTTTAGAAAAACTTTTTTTATTTCCCCGCTCCATCATTTATAAAAGCGCTCTTTTGGATGAAAAAGATGAGATTCTTTTTTCGCTTCTTGAAACACCTTTGCCCTATTTTAGCGATGTCTATGCACAAAGGGATAATGTGCTTTTTTATAAACACACCTTACAAACAAACGCTTTAGACGCACGTTTTTTAGTCATTTACAAAGAGCTTTCCTATTCGCAAGTGATTTTTGATATTTTAGTGATTATCGGTGTGGTTTTAGGGGGAATTTTTGTTATCTCTTATCTCATCATCAAATCCATGCTACGCCCCTACACCGAAGCATCCACACGCATGAATAACTTTTTTGATGATGTGATGCATGAGCTCAAAACACCTCTTGGCATCATGCAGCTTAACATTGAAAGCTTGGTCGATAAATACCACGATAAAAGACTTTTTCGCTCCCTTGCCGCCCTTTCAACCTTAGCAACTTTGTACGATGATTTAGAATACCTCATCAAAAATAAAACCATCACCTACTCTACGGAAGAGGTCTGTTTCTCAACCTTTTTGCAAGAACGTTTAGCCTACTTTGATGCACTTGCTAGCTCCAAAGAGATAACGCTTTTTTCAACGATTGAGCCTTCTTTACATGTAAATATCAACCGCATTGAACTGCAACGTATTGTGGACAATAACATCACCAATGCTATCAAATATTCACATCCTAAAAGTGCTATCGAAGTTTTTTTATCAGAACACTTACATGAAATTCTTTTTCGTGTTAAAGATGCGGGCATTGGGATTAAAGAGGTTGATAAAGTGTTTGAGCGTCACTACAGAGGCGACATCTTTAAAGGCGGTTTTGGGATAGGCTTAAGCATTGTTAAGAGTATTTGTGAAAAGTATGATGTAAAAATTGAGGTCAATTCTAAAGAGGGTGTGGGAAGTGAGTTTATCTATCGATTTAGGAAAGAGGAGAAAATCTCCTCTTAAGGATTATTATAGTCCTGTAACGTTCTCAGCTTGTGGGCCTTTTGGACCTTCGCCGAGTTCATAAGTAACTTTTTGACCTTCGTCTAAAGAAACACGGCCATAACCTGACTTGTTTACTTGACGAAAGTGTACGAATACATCTTTACCGCCATCGTTTGGTTGGATAAATCCAAAACCTTTTTCAACATTGAACCACTTAACGGTTCCTTCTAAAAGTGCCATAAAAGCTCCTGTGTATATAACTTCATTACTGAAGTGGTATTGAAAAGTGAAAAATTGAGTATTCTTGGAGTATTTAGAGCAGTAACAAAAGGTTGACCATCAAAAAACCACCAAAGATGAACTCGAACCTCATCTTTCTGGTTCAAAGTGTATCTTATTTTTAAAAATAAAGCAACTTTAAATTGCTTTTGACTATACTTTTTAGATGAAGATAGCAAAAACATACACTTTTTACACATTTTTAATTCTTTTACTAGCAACCCTTTTGATGGCAACCGTCTGGTTTAGTAAAAAAACAGAAGAACAGCGCCATGTTCTACATGAACAAAATGCTGTTTTTGAGCGCTATAAAGCTGTTTTAAAATTAGAAAGCAACCTTATTCGTAAAACTGTTTTTGATTATTCTTTTTGGGACGAATTGGTTGAGTTTGTTGAAACCGTTGATACTACATGGAGTAAAGAGAATTTAGAAACCATTATCTCAACGTTCGATGTAGGTTATGTTTATGTGTTTAACAAAGAAAAAAAGCTTATTTATGCTTACCATCCACATTATGAGAAACCTCTTTTACCTGATATCAAAGCACTTTCTACAACACAACCGCAATTTAAAGAGTTCTTTCAAGAAGACAAGGGTGTTTTCAATCAATTTTTTGTTGCCCCTATTCACTATTCTGCTGATTTAGAGCGCAAAGGGGAACCTTTAGGCTTTTTTCTTCTTGGAAGAGAATGGGGCTCGCAGTTTCATAAAAATATGGAAGAGATTAGCTTAGGGAAAGCTACGTTAAGCTCATTAACAAAAAGTGATTTTTATTTTCCACTTAAAGACTTAAATGATTCCGTATTAGGGTATCTCTCTTTTGAGTTTACACCATCCGTACTCTTGTTTATGGGTAGTTTGCAAAATAGCGTTCTTATTTCAGGTCTTATCGTGATGGTTACCGTCATTTGTATGTTCTATCTTTTGACGAAAGATACCTTTTTAACCCCCATTGAACGTATCTCGCACGCTCTCAAAACACATAAGCCTTTTTACCTTGTCACACTTTCTCAGAAAAAAAATGAACTGGGTGAAATTGCAACGCTTATTTTAGAATATGAAAAGCAGAAACAACTCTTAGAGCATTATAAAGAAGCCATTGATGAAAATACCATCGTGTCGAAAACCGATGCTAAAGGGATTATTACCTACATCAATGACCAGTTTCTTACGATTTCTGGGTATGAAAGAGATGAACTCTTAGGCAAACCTCACAACATCGTTCGCCATCCTGATAATTCACCTGAGTTCTTTCAAGAGATGTGGAAAGAGCTAAAAGGAGGCAAAACATGGAAAGGCATTGTGAAAAATAGACGCAAAGACGGCAGTGCTTATTATGTTAAATCGGTCATTATGCCTTTGTTTGATAGCCACCAACGCATTAAAGAGTATATCGCAATCCGTTATGATGTGAGTGAACTTTTTGAACATGTTGAACGTTTACGCAAGGAGACATTGGCGGAACTTCCCAATCGTAAAATGCTCCTAGAAGAGATTACAAACGCGCTTACGCCTCATTTGGCTATTGTCAATATCAGTGGTTTTAGAGAAATCAACACCCTTTATGGTCAATCTTTTGGTGATAGCTATTTACAATCTTGTGCTACCACTTTACAAAATCACCTAGAAAAGAATATCCGTCTTTTTCATCTCCAAGCTGACGAATTTGCCCTTTTTTGCGATGATGCTACGACAACACAAGAACTCTTTGTTGAACAGTGCAAAACTCTTCTTAAAACACTTTCCTTTACAGGTGTTAGCGTAGAAAACAAACTCTATACGCTTGCCTTACGCATGGGCATAGCTAATGGCGTAGAATACTTGTATAATCGTGCAGAAATTGCTATCAAAGAAGCGCGCACAACTCATAATGCGATTGTTATTTATGATGATAATGAAGGGTTTAAACAACGCTTACAGCAAGATATCAAATGGGATCAAACGATTCGTGATGCTCTTGCACACAATCGCTTTACCCTCTTTTTACAAGAAATTGTCCCTTTACATGTAAAGAAAAATGACCGTAAAAAGTACGAACTTCTCATTCGCTTGATTGATGCCAAAGGTGCGATTATCTCTCCTTTTCATTTTATTGACCTTGCAAAGCGCTTGCATTTATATGCGCACATTACACAATTTGTTTTACAAGAGGGGTTCCGTTTAGCCCATGAACTTGTATGTGACATCTCCATCAATATTACAAAAGAAGATATGCTGTGCACTGAAACCTCAACACTTTTGTTTGAACTTTTAACACAATATCCTGAACTTAAAAAGCGAATTACCCTCGAGTTGGTCGAGTCTGAGAGCCTTGAAGACTCTACTGATGTACGTACTTTTTTACAAAATGCACGTGAAAAAGGGTGTTTGATTGCCATTGACGATTTTGGCTCAGGCTATTCAAATTTTGAATACCTCTTGCGCCTTCATGTCGACTTTATCAAAATCGATGGTTCATTGATTAAAAATATAGATACCGACGCAAATGCTTATACAACCGTCAAAGCCATCACGCACTTTGCAAAAAATCTTGGAATTTCAGTCGTTGCAGAATTTGTTCACAGTGAAGAAGTGCTTGTTAAAGTAAGAGAATTAGGCATTGATTACGCGCAAGGATTTCATCTGCACAAACCAACAGATATGGCAACGATGGCGTTACCTGTAAAACGTTGAGACGATGAGGTACAAAGAGAGTATCCATAAAACGATATTTAAAAGCTTTTTATACAAAGCATCATCTATTTTATCTTGAATACGACTGCCAATAAAAAAGCCCATAACGGCGATAAAAATAAAGGGAAGAATGTAAGGGAGGGTTTCGAGATTGAAACTACCATGGTAGCCAAAAATAATCACTTGCAATACTTTATTGGTAATAAAACAAAAGCTCATCACACCAATGGAGCGTTTTTTATCAAGATTTAATTCCAAAATTAAAATTAACAGTACGGGAATCATGATATTAGCGATTCCGCCAACGACCCCACTTAAAAATCCAAATAAAAGTGTCATTGCAAAAGGATGTTCTTGCACACTGTGTGTCAATGATATCTTAAGCCGTGCTTTGTTGAGATAAAGCAAGATAACGCCTGCAAGAATGAGCTTATAATAATCACTGTAATACAAGACCAAAAGATTGGTTCCTACTAAACTGCCGACAATAACACTGCCAATTAAGAGCCGATATTCTCCCCAAATAGAACCAAAAGAGTTATCTTTTTTAAGGCTAAAAAAATTGACAGCAATGGTAGGTAAAAGAGTATATAAAACAGCTTTTTTCAAATCCATAAAGAGTGCAAATAACGGTGTCGAAATCATTGGGAAACCAAACCCAAAGATACCATGTACCATGCCAGAAATCAAAACGATAAACGCTTCAAAGAAAAAGAATTCACTAAACATCGCGTACATACCATGTCATCGTATCTTCACCAATGGCTTGTGAAAAAACCTTGCGTAAACCACTTGGCAAATGTAATGTAATACCTTCTTTGTCATAAGGGGAGCGAAATACAAGATACCATTTTACATGCGCTTGCATGGCTTCTATCATCGCTTGTCCCCCTTCTATCATGACCATTGAGTAGGTTTTCATTCTATCTAAGCTAGGTTCAATAAAAACTTTTCGATGCACATTAGCAAATAAAGGGATGGTTTTATCAAAGTTTTGAGTACGTGAATAGATCAGCACATCGGGTGCTTTTCCCTCACAAAGCCTCGCATCTAAGATGGGTCTATCCTCACGAACTGTATTGCCACCAATCACCAATAAATCGCACCTATCGCGCAAACGATGAACCATTACGCGAGATTCTAAGGAGCTAATCGTTCCTCCTGTGGCAACACCATTTAAACTAAGAGCTACTTTGAAAAAGACAAAAGGCATACTGTTTTCTTTACATGTAAAAGGGGTTAAGAGTTCATCACACTCTTTTTGCAAACAGCCAAAAATGACTTCTTTTCCCATTTCACGTAAAAATTCACCTCCGCCTTGCGCTTTTGCACTGCTATCACGCGAGCCAATCACAATACGTTTAATACCTAACGTGTGAATGAGTTGTGAGCAAGGAGGTGTTTTTCCGTAGTGATGACATGGTTCTAGGCTTACATGTAAAGAGAGTCTATGAAAAAGGTTAGCGTGATTGTGAATTAAAAAAGTATGAAGTTCGTCGGATGTGTGTAGTAAATCAATGCGTTCATCGCCACTTAAGTGCTTATAAGCATCTTTTAGAGCAAGAACTTCAGCATGAGGAAAACCTGCTTTTTGATGCGCTCCGATACCTAAAATAGTACCAGCCTCATCACTGACAACAGCACCAACAGCGGGATTTGGAAACGTGAGCCCTTGATACTTCCATGCCTCATTTAAGGCATGTTGCATCAAAGACTCATCAAGACTTTTTACCATTCAAAATAGGTACGTGCTTTTTCAATACTATCCATGGGAACAACTTTCAGCTCTTTATCGACGCGAACGCCAATATGAGCATTTTCAAAGCTCTCTAAAATCCCAATAAATTTTTCTTTATCTTTGAGTTTAATTTTCACTTTTTCACCAATAGAAGCATTAAAATGCTCAGGTTTTAAAAGTTTTCGTTCAATGCCAGGAGAGCTTACTTCAAACGTATATTCACCTTCAAGCGGAGGCTCAACATCAAAAATGGGCGATAAAATACGACTGACTTCCGCACATTTATCGAGGCTAATACCCTCTTTGGAAGTGATATAAAGGCGAAAAATACGCTTATCAAATTCACTGACCACTTCAGTATCATACACGTTGACACCACAGCTTTCAACGATTTTTATCATATTGTCTCTATCAAACATCGCTTTTTTTCCCTTTTCTAAGCTCTTCTTCTACTTTGGCAAATAACGCATCCATTTTATTCTGACGCTCTAAGCTGTCATCAAACCGAAATCTAAAATTTGGACAACGAAACCACCCCTCAGTTTGCATACAATGGTTTTGAATGTGTCGCTTAACCCGTTCTAAATGAGAGAGAATATAACTCTTCTCTTTTGCATCATACACATTGCCATCTAAATAGACGATGGCATCATATTTTCCACGGCTACACTCAACATCAACCACACAAACGCCTCTTAACATCTCATCTTCTAATGTTGAGAGGGCTTCAGGAATGAGTTCACGCAACACACTTTCTGTGCGCTGAATTTTGATACTTTTATCCATTTTTACAGTTTCGCTTTTTCTTCAACCTCTTTAAAGCTCTCGATATAATCACCCGCTTTAATATCGGTGTAGCCCTCAATGCCTACACCACACTCATACCCTTTTGTCACCTCTTTAACGTCGTCTTTGAAACGTTTGAGTGAAGAGACTTTTCCTTCGTAAATAATCACACCATCACGAATAACACGGATTTTAACACCACGGTTAATGGTGCCATCTGTAACGATACATCCAGCAATCGCTCCTAGTTTTGGAACATTGAATACTTCTCGAACCATCGCTTGACCAATATTTTCTTCACGAATCACTGGTGCCATCATACCCGTTACAATACCTGTGACATCATCAATCAAATCGTAAATAATATTATAGGTTTTGATTTCAACACCCATGCTCTTTGCTTTTTCTTTTACGGTACCTGTTGGACGCACATGGAAACCTAAAATCACACAGTTTGAACTGGCACTTGCCATGGCAACATCGCTTTCAGTAATTCCACCAATACCTGAACTAACGATATTAACTTTTGTTTCATTATTTCGAATTTTTTCCAAGCTTCCTTTGATGGCTTCTAAAGAGCCTTGAACATCAGCTTTAATAATAACTGGTAACGTTTTTAATGCACCCTCTGCAATCATGTCGCTTAATTCATCAAGACTAACTTTGGTTGATTTTGAAAGTTCTTTTTGACGTAAATATTCTGCTTTTTTCTTTGCAAACTCACGCGCGATTTTGTCTGTTTTCACACTGATAAGTGTTTCTCCAGCCCCAGGAACTTCACTTAAGCCTAAAACAACAACAGGCTCGCCTGGTTTTGCTTCTTTAACAGAACGTCCTAAATCATCTAAAAGGGCTTTTACTTTACCAAAAGCAACACCTGCAACAACGATGTCGCCTACTCTCATCGTACCATCTTGAACAACAACTGTTGCAACAGGACCTCGTCCTTTTTCTAAAGAACTTTCAATCACTGTCGCTTTTACATCACGCGTTGGGTCAGCTTTGAGTTCTAATAAATCGGCTTGTAATAAAATCGTTTCTAATAAATCTTCAATTCCCATACCTGTTTTTGCAGATACATGAACAAATTCTGTATCTCCACCCCATTCAATAGGCGTAAGCCCAAGCTCTGCTAATTGCGCTTTTGCCATATCTGGGTTTGCTGATTCTTTATCCATTTTATTGACAGCAACAATAATAGGAACGCCTGCTGCTTTTGAATGTTCAACAGCTTCTTTGGTTTGAGGTTTCACACCATCATCTGCAGCAACAACAACAATGACGATATCAGTCACTTTTGCACCACGTGAACGCATTTCGGTAAACGCTTCGTGTCCTGGAGTGTCAATAAAGGTAATACTTCTACCATTTTTCTCAACCATATATGCACCCACGTGCTGTGTAATACCACCTGCTTCACCCGCAGCTACTTTTGCGCTTCTAATATAGTCAAGTAATGATGTTTTACCATGATCTACGTGTCCCATAATGGTAATAACTGGAGCTCTTTCAACAAGATTTTGCTCACCCGCTTCACCTTCTTCATCGTATGCTTTAACATAATCAAAGGCTTCTTGGTCATTGACCGTTGTCACATTTACATTAAAGGTATCTGCTAAAATTTCAATAGAATCTTTATCTAAAAAGTCATTTTTTGTAAACATAACACCTAAAGAAAAAAGTTCTTTAATAACTTCGCCTACAGGCTTGTTGATTTTTTCAGCAAATTCATACACCCTGATTTCTTCAGGGATTTCAATCGCACTGACTGCTACAGCTTCTTGCGTTTGCATAGGACGACGTCTTCGTCTTCGCCCTTCACGCTGAATGCCTTGCATCACAAAATTTGTCTTCTTTGTTGTACGAATTTGGCTTGGGTCTATTTGCTTTTTCTTTTTTGCTTCTTCGTTTAAACTTAGCCCAATATTCAAATCAGGCAATACAATCATGCCCTCTTCTTCTGTATCAATGCTAATATCAGCCATTTCGATATTAATAGACAAGTCTAACTTTTCGGCACCTACTTTTTTCTCAGCAGGCCCTTTTTTAGGTTTTTTCTTCTTTTTCAAAGGCTCATTTAATGAAGCGTTTGCGAACATGGCTTCCATGCTACGAGCAGTATGCGTATGTTGTCCAGCAAAAGATGAATACTCTTTTTTAACTTCAACTTCGGGTTCAACAACATCTGGTCTTTTTTTCTTAACAATCACCAAGCCACGTCTTTTTTGAACATTGGTTGATTCAAATTTTTCTTCGCTTAAAACTTCTTCATCGGGTTTTACAATAGAAGCAGGAGATGCAAGCTCTTTTTCACGCTCTTTTTCTTTTAGTGTTTTTGTTTTTGGCTCAACAATAGGTGTTGTTTCAACAACGTGTTTAACCACAACTTCTTTTGTCGGCATTGGTACTTCATTTTTTACAACTTCTTTGATGACTTCCGGAGCTTGAGACGTCTGTGCAGGTTTGGTGTGTTGAACGTTCTCTCCCGTTAACACATAATTCATCAGTTTCTCGGCATCATCAGTTGTGATTGAACTTGATGCTGATTTGACATCAAGTCCTAAATCTACTGCCTTTTCAATGACATCTTTACTTTTCATGCCAAGTTCTTTTGCTATCTCGGTTATACGAACCTTATCCATTCGACCCTGTCTCCTTAAAAATTTTACCAAATTCCATTATTGATTTGTGATTTGTTTTGCATTTATTGTTTAATACTTTAATAAGCTTTTTGTCATTGTGAGCTATACAGTTATGGCAGAGATAAAAACTTCTTCCCGTTTTTGTAAATTCCACTAGCTTTCCATCGATGATTTGTACTCTTTGGAGATCACCTTGCAACGCCCTAACACGGCAAGCAATGCACATTCGTATAGGTTGACTCATTTAGCGCCTGATTATACCAAAATTGAGCTGTCTTTCAGCTTTTAATGATGGTAAATCCATCATTATCAAAGGTAAATACCTCAACTCGGAACATTGGGAAATTATTTTTGAGTATAGATGCAAGCTTTGGAGCGTCCTCAACTTTTGTGAGATTAAAAAAAGAAGAGCCACTTCCTGAAAGGGTACTCATTAAAGCTCCATTTTTCAAGGCCACCTCTCGAACATCAAAAAGCTCACGCATCTGTTTCATTCTTCTGTGCTCGTGCATACAATCCTTAGATGCTGAACGTAAATAATCCCAATTTTCACTAAAAAATGCTGCACTTAAAAGAGATGCATGAGAAAGATTATAAACAACATTTTTCATCATATAGGACTTGGGTAATTGTGTTCGTGATTGGGCTGTAGACATAGACCTATCGGGAATCACCATCACGGCTTGGATTTTATCTGAAAGATTTTTTTTCAATGTCTTCACTTTTCCATTTTCAACAATAGAACTCGTAAAACCACCATAAACAGCAGGTGCTATATTATCGGGGTGTGTCTCATATAAAATTGCTTTATTTAAAATAGTCTCTTTAGATGCTTTAACGCCCGCCATCTCATATGCGCTAGCAATCGCGCCCACAATAACCGCTGAACTACTGCCAAGCCCACGAGAAAAGGGGATATTGTTTTGAAACTCAAATCGAAAAAGGTCTTTTTTTCCCACTAATTCTTGATAAATGTCATTAAAAATAGAGATAAAAATGTTATTTTTTTTGAGCTTAACATTCTCTTCACCTTCACCTTTAACTGAAATACTTTGATAACTTGAAGGTTTAATGACCACTTCATTGTATAAACTTAAAGCCAAACCTAAACAATCAAATCCAGGGCCTAAATTAGCACTGGTTGCAGGAATTTTTATCTTCACCTTTTCTCCTAAACAGCTGGTAACATATAAAGTGGTTCATTATTTTCATCAAAACAATTTCTTTCTAATACTTTTGGCAATTCAAAAAAACTCTCTTGAGGCGTTTTAAAAAGATGCGTTACAATTGTTCCATTTTCTTTTATAAAATAAAGCTGACGCATCGCTTTAATCGGCGCACCTGCATTAAACGTAAATCCATCGGTTGCATACAAAGGAATGCCTAATGTAATACTCAACGTTTTTAAAAAAATGTAGGTAATTTTAATGGACATAAAACTCCCAGGTCCTTTGGCAAAAAAAAGTGCATTTAGAATATATTTCTGACTGATCTTATCGAAAATTTGGGGAAGAGCTTCGCTCGTATGCTCTGTTGTACTGTATTGTTCTATTAATACACTCTCTTCATAAATACCTACATGTAAAGGTGAAGAAAGTGCCACGACGATAACATCAACTGCTTTTTTTATGCAAACACCTTTTCAAATTCATACGCATTTTCATGGCTCAGCGTCTTAATTTCATAGTTACTAGGATCTCGAAAAATTGCTTTTGTCAGCTCATGATTTAAGTGGTGACTGCCTGCAAAAGAGCTGTAATCTCCCACAAAAGGAGCTCCAAGTAAAGCCAAATCACCGATAGCATCTAAAATCTTATGTCTCACAAATTCATTGGAAAAACGAAGTCCTTCAGGATTGAGTATTTTCGTTTCATCCATCACAACCGCATTATCCAAAGAGCCGCCAAGGGCTAAGCCACGAGAACGTAACATTTGAACATCTTTTAGAAAACCAAAGGTGCGAGCACGAGCAATCTCTTCAATAAAATTTTTCTTACTAAATTCAAAACGATACTCTTGCTTCCCAATGGCAGGATGAGCAAACTCAATTTGAAAGTGATAGGTCGGTTTTAAACTAGGCGTAACACGGGCAAATTTCTTACCATCCGTAACTTCCACCTCTTTTTTAATAATTAAAAGCTGTTTGGTTGCTTCAAGTTTTCGCTTTCCTGCTTCATCAAGCATCATACAAAAGCTCGCTCCACTCCCATCCATCACAGGGACTTCAGCGCCATCAAGCACAATACGAATATTATCAATGCCATACGCATACACAGAGGATAAAAGATGTTCAATCGTAGAGATAAAATGAGTTCCATTACCAATCACGGTTGCCATTTGCGTATTGACAACATTGGAGGGTTCTGCTTTTACAAGCATTCCTACATCACTTCTGTAAAAAAGAATGCCGCTATTGGCTTCAAGTGGTTCAAGGGTTATCTTAATAGGTTCTCCCTTATGAAGACCTATTCCAACACCGCTCACACTTTTAGCTAATGTGACTTGTTTCACACAATTTCCTTTATTTCTAAAAGCCCTTCTCGCATCACAATTTTTTGAAGAACGTTTTCTCTAATGTGGCTTCGCTCCACAATTTCTCCATTAAAAATCAGATGTCCTCTTGGGCTGATACCATTTAAAACTATATATTCACCATCACACTGAACCAATCCATCGATGATGCCATAAATACTCATACTCTCTTCACAAAAGACTTTTGCACCACTATTTACACGTCCAAAAATAACAACAGGTACAGATTCGTGTATCTCTTCACCTGAGCGAATGGGTCTATCAAAAAGTTTTAATTTTCGTGTCTGTTTAGGTTCTTGAACCAATGCAATTTCTTCTTTGGCTTCTTTCGTCTGACTTTCTTCTAAAGAAGGTAGCTCTTTTTTAATTCCTCCAAAACGAATGGAGCAGTGATTGATATCTTTATAGCATACCCCACTTTGTTCTAGAACAAAAGCGATATTTTTGGTTATCTCACCTTCGATAAGCAAAAAGAATTCCTTCAGTAAAAGGCTATTTTTTCTAAAATACTCTAAAAACGCTTTTTCATCTTCAATTTCGATATGAAAAACACGAACATTTTTTTGGGTTACTTTCATCGGTCTATCGTCTTCTTTGCAACATCAATAATAGAAAAAATACTCTCTTTAAGCCATACTTCATCCATCCACTCTTCAGGTCTGACATCTACGCCTTGAACATACATGCCAAAATGGAGATGATCGCCCAAAGCCAACCCTGTGATACCTGTTTTAGCAATAGCATCGCCTGCTTTAAGGACATCGCCTTCTTTCACCATATAACTTGAACAATGCCCGTATAACGAATAAATACCCAATCCATGATCTAAAATAATATTATTGCCATAAATGCCATTTTCTCTTGCAAACACAACCACACCATCATTAGACGTTTGCATCGGTGCTTGGGCATTACTGGCTAAATCAAGCCCTAAATGGTGAGATTCACTCACGGGTTGTTTATCGTACTCATAAAAACGATGATCACCAAAACTTGCAACAACCTTGCCATTACGCAAAGGGTAAAATGGCTTCATAAAAAAACCATCCAAACGTGTGGTTGGAACATTGGAAGTCACTTTCAAAATAGCCGCTTCATTGCCTGAACGCATAGTTTCATTAACAAATTTAAATTTTTCCAAACGTGATAAGGAAGAGCGCTCAGGAGCCATCTCTGAAATCAAATCTGCAATCTTTCCATCTAAAAAGCTATCTTGAAGTGCAATGGTAGAAGTACGATATTTGCGATCTTGTACAAAATAAGAGATAGGTGTTTTTGTAATATTACCAGCTCTGTCTTGCGCTACAATAGAAGCCCTAAAACTTTCCACTTGTGTGGGCCATGCGACCAAAGAGATGTAATATCCCTCTTTATAAAAAGGTGTTGGATAGAATTTTTTTCCAAAATTTGTTTCGATGTAAAGAGACTTCATTGCTTCATCGTAGGCTCTAAAAATAACGCTTGCCGCGCCACCTTTCATAATACGATACGAATTACCAATAATGCTCACTTCTGGTCTTTTGGTGTCAACTTTGATGATACTCTTAGCAACAACACTGTTTCCTGCGAAAAAATTCCATTTACTTGCATCCGTTGCTTCAATACTGAGTTCAAACACTTTTTTATTGGCACCAAAACCTGTTTTAGGAAATGAAATATTTAAATCAACAACTTTTTCAGGTTGCTTTATCTCTTTAGTCTCCAAGATAACACTTTTTTCACCATCATTCAAACTTACTCGTACAAATCGCACTCCACTTGCATCTTCAATCTTTACATGTAAAGGATCTTTTAGATTCCATTCTACTTCTTTTTCAAGGGTAATAGTGGGGTTATCTCGCTCAAAAAGTGCGGCATTAAAGACATATGCCACGACTCCAACCATTATAAGCAATAAAACACCTATACTCAATGCAACAGTCGACTTTCCTTGTCTTCTCATTCTTGACGTATCCTTTTTATTTTTTCTAAAATTTCATCACGCAATGCTTTGGGATCACACGCAGGAACCTCAAAACCAGCAGCTGTTTTATGTCCACCGCCTTGATACTCCAATGCAATTTTGGCGACGTTAATATCTTTAGAGCGTAAAGAGACTTTGTAGCCTCCCTCTTTCTCTTCTAAAATCATAATGGCACTGGTGACATGCACAATGCTTCGTAGCATATTGATAATATTTTTCGTATCGTGTCTTTTTGCCCCTGTTGCTTCTAAAGAGGCTTTATCAAAAATCACCGTAGCAACCGTTCCATTTTCATGCAAATCAAAGTGATTGAGCATGTAACCATAGAGTCTGATTTTAGACAGCGGCTCTCTTCGCTTCACCTTTGAAGCAATCTCTTTGGGGTTGGCACCGCATTTAACAAGCTGAGCAACGATTGAAAACGTTAACTCATCCATATCGCCATAAAGAAAAAAACCTGTATCATCAGCAATTGCGGTATAAAGACAAATAGCACACTCTTTGGTGATGCTAATTTCATTGGCTTTTAAAAGCTCATACACAACCATCCCCGCACTCGTAAAACGATCGACCACTAAATTTATCATTCCAAAATAATGGTTTGTGATATGATGGTCAATGTTAATAATCTCATACGCCCCCTCAGGCAATTTCAAGCGATCAAGCGTTGAACAATCACAACTAATGACTAAATCAAACCCTTTGGGAAGTTCATTTTTAATTTTTGAAAATCCTGGTAAAAAATCATACACATAAGGAAGCTCTTTTGTTTTATTATAATGTGATACTTTTTTTCCAGCATTTTTTAACACTTCATAAAGCGCTAAAGCACTTCCAAGTGTGTCACCATCAGGATGAACGTGCGAGACAATAAGAATATGATTGGCTTGCAACATTTTTTGCCACGCCTGTTGGTACATTTAAACTCCAAAATGTAATGATAAAAGAGTCATTATACTTAATTTAAACTGAAAAATGTATTATCTCGTTTTATTAGCACTCTTATAGACAAAGGCTAACACTTCCGCTACGGCTTTATAGAGGTTTTCAGGAATCGTCTCACCGATGTTGCATTTTTTATACAACTCGCGTGCTAAAGGTGGATTTTCAACAATTTGAACATTGTAATTGAGTGCAATTTCTTTAATTTTTAACGCAATAAAATCAGTTCCTTTAGCAATAATTTTTGGAGCGGCCTCTTTTTCTTGATTATACCGAATTGCGACTGCGTAGTGCGTTGGGTTGGTAATCACCACATCTGCTTGGGGAATCTCTTGCATCATACGTTTTCGGGTCATTTGCATCTGAATTTGACGAATCTTCGCTTTGATTTTAGGATCACCTTCCATCTGTTTGTATTCATCTTTAATCTCTTGTTTACTCATACGTAAATCTTTAAAATAGTTATAACGCACATACAGCAAATCAAATAAAGAAAGCACTAAAAATAAAATCAACATCACCGAAATCAAAATAAGCATCTTCTCTTTTAACCACGCTAATTGATCAAAAATCGGAAAATAAATCACACTGGGAAGCTCTTTGGTGAATGCCCACAAAAAATAGTAACAGACAAAGAGCACCAAAGAAACTTTGAGTACTATTTTGACAGACTCAACAGCTTTTTTAATAGAAAAAAGATTTTTAAGCCCTTTAATTGGGTCTAACTTACTCAAATCTGGGATGAGCGGTTTTGTCGTAAAGATAAAGCCTATTTGCATAAATCCTGCAAGTAATCCTGCGATAGCCACAGCTAACGCTAAGGGTATTACCGTAAAGACGATTTCACGAAGGGTCACTAAGCTAATTTGGAACGCAGATTCTTTATCGATAGGAAGTCCAATGAGAGAGTTATAATAGTGATACAAATAGACCATACGTGATTCAATCCACGAAAGAAGCCCTAAAAATGCCCCCAAAGCGACAACCAACGTTACAAAACTATTGGTATCTTGACTTTTAGGAACATTGCCCTCTTTTCTGGCATCTTCTATCTTCTTGGAACTGGGTTCTTCCGTCTTTTCCTGATCATCTGCCACACACTGCTCCTGCTATCACGACATCACGACTTTATGTGTGATTCGCATGGAAAAATCAAGCCATGTCGCTTGATGAATCAAACTTCCACTGCTGATAGCATCCACACCTGTTTGTGCATAAGAGACAATATTTTCTTTCGTAATATTCCCACTGGCTTCCAATAAAACGTGAGGAAAGTGATTTTTTTTGTAGGCAACCACTTCGGCTATCATCTCACATTTCATATTATCGCACATAACAATATCTGCTCCGCATTGCATTGCAAATTTTGCAAATTCAACATCTTCGCATTCAATTTCTATTTTACATGTAAAAGGCAATTTCGCTCTTGCTTCGTCGATAAATTGCTTCAAATCGTCTATGGTTTTAAGATGCGTATCTTTAATCATCAAACAATCATCCAAACCCATACGATGGTTATTTCCTCCACCACAGCGAATGGCATATTTTTCAAAAATACGTAAATGAGGTCTTGTTTTTCGAGTATCCAATAATTTCATGGAATACCCTTCCAAAACCTTTTTATACGATGCTACATTGGTCGCAATCCCGCTGGCGTGTTGCATGAGATTAAGCATCACACGTTCTGCTCGTAAAATATTTTTTGATTTTCCTTCGATGAGAGCCACCACATCGCCTTTATGTAAAACACTGCCATCTTTGACGTAAAACGTAATATCTAATTTGCACAGTTTACAAAGCGCTTTTACATACGTATATCCTGCAAAAACACCCTCGTCTTTACAAATAATATTAGCACTCGCAAAGCTGTCTTTGCCCACAAGTGCAAATAAATCACCTCTGCCAACATCTTCTTCGAGCGCTTTTTTGACAAATTTTTTAATCATAGTTCAAACATCCTATTCAAAGCAGCGTGTGCCCAAATGCGAGTCTCTTCTGAAATGGTTATCTCATTCTCAAAGCGCCCCTCTTTAATACTCAAAAGCGTTTTGTAAACATCTTCAAGTGTTGTTTCATTCATCGTTGGGCATTCAGGTTTTGAGGAGGAGAGCACATAAGTATTCTCTTCTCTTAAGCGTTTAATCATATTATATTCTGTCCCGATAGCCACTTTTTGCTCGATGGGGAGTTTTTTAACATACTCAATAATCTGGCTAGTAGAACCCACAAAATCAGAAGCATCGCACACTTCGACTTTACACTCAGGATGTGTTGCAATCAAAATACCCGGATACTTCGCACGATAGAAAGCAATATCTTCCACATCAAAAAGCTGATGAACGGAACAAAAACCGTTATAACAGATAATATCTGCTTTTGTTGGATCTGTTCCATCGCCAACAACACACGATGTTAACCCCATCTCTTTAGCGATATTTTGTCCTAAACAGCGATCAGGAACAAAAAGAATTTTTTTATTGCTTTGCAATGCTTTGGTGATAATCTTTTTAGCATTAGAACTGGTACAAACATAACCACCCATTTTTCCCACAGCCGCCTTCACTTCAGCGGAAGAGTTAATATAGGTCACCGGTAAAATAGCCTCTTTTGAAATTCCTGCTTTCTCTAAGATGGCAACATTTTCATCAAAATAACCCACATCTATCATTCTTGCCATCGCACAACAGGCAATTTTAGGCATTAATACGCGTTTTTTTGGAGCTAATATCTTAACACTTTGTCCCATAAACCCTACGCCACAAAAGAGCAAATATGGGTTAGCATCTTTAGCCGCCCATTGTGCCAATTGCAAAGAGTCTCCTGTGAAATCTGCTAATTCAAATACTTCATCTTTTTGATAAAAATGGGCCACAATACTTACATGTAACTCTTTTTTTAAGGCTAAAATAGCCTCTTTCAATGCTTCAATATGCACGTTTTTTCCTCTTGATATCAATAAAAGCGCCATTATAGCGTTAAAGAAATAATAACAAAATTATTGCTATACTACAGTCACTTCAAGACGTAAGGATCGTGTGTGGATTTTTTATTTCATCTCAATGTTCAGTTTTATATACTTAGTTATTTAGTCGGTGGAATTCCGTTTGGACTCTTACTTGCGAAATATTTTACAGGTAAAGATATCAGAGAAAGTGGTAGTGGAAGTATTGGTGCAACCAATGTTTTAAGAGTTCTTAAAGAGACCAACCCAAAACTTGCTAAAAAACTTGCTATCTTAACCGTTACACTGGATGCACTTAAAGGTATTGTTGTTCTTTTAGTGGCTCAATTTTTAGGACTCAGTCTTGAAGTACTTTGGGCGATTGCTATTTTTGCTGTTGTAGGACATTGTTATAGTCCCTATCTTAAATTTGAAGGTGGCAAAGGTGTCGCAACAGGAGCCGGTGTGCTTTTGGTGATGCTTCCGCTTGAGACATTCATCGCTTTTGTTACGTGGTTTGTTGTAGGAAAAGTGTTAAAAATTTCTTCATTGTCCTCTCTTTTAGCGCTTAGTGCACTTCTCGTTTCATCGTATCTTATTCATCCAACGTTAGAAGGTATCAATTCTCATGCCCCTTTATGGATTATTGCATTCATCATCGTCTATAAACACCTTCCTAATATTATTAGGCTGTTTCAAGGGAAAGAGACCAAAGTCGTTTAAATGAAAATTCACATTGAAAATTTAACCTTTCAAACGATTGTTGGTATTTTAGAGACTGAAAGAAAAACACCTCAACAAGTCTCTTTACATGTAAAAATAAACTACCATTTTGATGGAACTCATTTTATTGATTATGCGCATGTATGCACGCTTATCACAGAGGATATGCAGACACAAAAATATTTGTTGTTAGAAGAAGCATTAGAGGGAATCTACTCTAAAATTCTTCTGCATTATCCGTATATGCGTAAATTATCTCTTAAAATTCTTAAACCCACTATCTTAGAAAATGCCCTAGTTGGCGTTTCTCGAACATTTAAAGTTGATAAAAATTAAATTTTTATTAAAAAAACTTTAAATCTAGCTAAAATTGTGGTATAATCCCTCTCAAATTTTAGCAATTAAGGAATTTATAATGCGAATTTTAATCGTTGAAGATGAAGTAACCCTCAATAAGACCATTGCAGAAGGATTACAAGAGTTTGGCTATCAAACAGATAGCTCTGAAAATTATAAAGATGCAGAATATTACATTGGTATTCGCAATTATGACTTAGTACTTACCGATTGGATGCTTCCTGATGGCGATGGTGTTGATTTGATTAATCTTATCAAACAAAAATCACCTCGAACAGCTGCTGTCATTATCTCTGCAAAAGATGATAAAGAGAGTGAAATCAAAGCCCTCAAAGCAGGTGCGGATGATTATATTAGAAAACCATTTGATTTTGATATTTTAGTCGCTCGTATCGAAGCTAGACTTCGTTTTGGTGGTACAAATGTCATCAAAATTGATGATTTAACAATTGATCCAGATGAAGAAAAAATTACTTACAAAGGTCAAGAGATTGAACTTAAAGGTAAACCTTTTGAAGTCTTGACACACCTTGCACGCCACAGCGATCAAATCGTCTCTAAAGAGCAACTTTTAGATGCCATCTGGGAAGAGCCTGAGCTTGTTACGCCAAATGTTATTGAAGTTGCTATTAACCAAATTCGTCAAAAAATGGATAAACCATTGGAAATCTCAACGATTGAAACTGTTAGACGAAGAGGTTACCGATTTTGCTTTCCCAAAAAAGTATAAGGGATAACTTTATCCTACAATTAGTGTCTGCTTCGGCGACACTAATTGTCATTTTTTCCGTCATTCTTTACAACTACATCAAAATCTCCGTTTTTGAAGATGTAACGCAAGAACTCACTAAACAAGCTTCCATGATAGCAACTTCTCGTGCCAGTGCGTTGGAGCGCATGGGTGTTAATCTATTTGACCCTTCATTTAACTCTATCAACAATCCAGCCGATGTTCAAGTCTCTGTTGCAATTCGTGTAAATCAAGGAAATATTACCTCTTTTGAGCACAGCGAACGTGAGGGGAGAAAGTTTCTAACTATCTATTTTCCACTGGAAAAACGTAAACATCATTTCATTTCTATTACTAAAGATATTTCAAATACGGATATATTGCTCAATAAAATATTACGAAATATTTTAATTATCAACCTAACAGCAATCTTTTTAATCCTTTTTTATGCACTTTTTTTATCGCGTATGCTTATTTTGCCGATACGCTCTTTAACCAATAAATTAGCCAGTATGAATGAAAATTTTCTTCAAACGATTGAAATCAAAAAACTTCCTAGTGAATTTCAACCTTTGGGATCAAGTATTAATAAGCTTGTTGAACGCATTCAAATATTTGTTAATTCACAAAAAGAGCTTTTTATAGGAGCTGCACATGAGCTAAAAACGCCATTAGCTGTTATGAAAACAAAAAATGAAGTTACCCTACTCAAGCCTAGAGAAAGTGAAAAATATATTGATACTTTAAAAAGCAACAATCAAACAATTAATGAAATGAATAAAATGATTGGTAATATTTTAGAGATTGGTAGGCAAGAAGGGGCACAATTTGAAAAGCCTGTTCTCTTAGATATGATGCGCTTTCTTAAAGAACAAATTAACAACTACACGATTCTAGCTAAGATGGAAGAAAAAGAGATCATTGAAGAAATTCCAACCAAGCATTATACAATCACGATTCAGCCAACATTACTTATTCATATACTCCAAAATTTTGTTCAAAATGCTATAAAATTTACTCCTAAGGGTGGGCATATTACGATTCGAGCTTACTCTAATAAAGAAGGTTTCCATATTTTTGTGATTGATGAGGGGATAGGAATTGACGAGAGTAAAGACCTTTTTGCTCCTTTTAAGCGTTATGGAAATCAAACAGGTGCAGGACTTGGACTTTTTCTTGCTAAAAGTGCAGCCGATGCCATTGGGGCAAAGATAACCCTTAAAAATAGAACCGATCGCCAAGGAACAATCGCTTCTTTAGTAATTCCTCATAAAATTTAAATCTTATTAAAGTATTTTTAGTGTATAAACTCGTCAACAAATTTGACTAAAATATAAGGAAAATCCCAATGTCTTTAATGATCACTGAAGAGTGTATCGCATGTGATGCGTGCCGCGACGAATGCCCTAATGGTGCCATCGAAGAATCTGACCCGATTTATATCATTGATCCTGATATCTGTACAGAATGCGTAGGTCACTATGATGAGCCATCTTGTATTTCAGTATGCCCTGTTGAGTGTATTATCCCTGATCCTGACAACATTGAAAGTGTGGAAGAATTAAAACTTAAATACGAACAACTTAATAGCGATAATTAACATATGGCCAAACGTACTGCCATTATTGACATAGGTTCAAACTCTGCAAGAATGGCAATATTTGAGCGAAGTAGTCGATTTGGTTTTCATCTTATTATGGAGACTAAAAGTCGTGTTCGTATTGGAGAAGGTGCTTATAATTTTGGTGGTCTCTTGCAAGATATTGCACTTGAGCGAGCCTATAAAGCGCTTGAAGAGTTTAAAAATATTATTCAAAGCCTTCACTGCCATAAAGTATTATGCGTTGCCACTTCGGCTCTTCGTGATGCCCCCAATGCTCCTCTATTTATCAAAAGAGTTAAAAATTCTTTAGGAATTCATATTAAAGTAATTGATGGTACAAAAGAAGCCTATTATGGTGCAGTAGGGGCTATTAATTATCTTAAAAAATTAGATGATGCTCTCACCGTTGATATTGGAGGTGGTTCAACAGAACTCGCTCGTATTCAAAATGGTACTATTATTGATACCATCTCTTTAAATATAGGAACAGTACGTTTAAAAGAGCTTTTTTTTGATAAAAAAACACCTCTTAATGAAACACGCGCTTTTATTGAAAATGAACTCCAAAAAATACCAGAGCATTTCCTCAGCAGTACATTAATAGGTATAGGGGGAA
Organism: uncultured Sulfurospirillum sp.; assembly: GCA_964441765.1. GTDB lineage: Bacteria > Campylobacterota > Campylobacteria > Campylobacterales > Sulfurospirillaceae > Sulfurospirillum. The sequence goes on along the minus strand of CAYTVI010000019.1, from coordinate 854 downwards.
CACTCCGTTCTCTTTCAAAAATTATTATGGAAAAAACAGCCTATCCGCTTAAAACAGTACACGCATATGAATATGATTTAGAACCGCATAAAGAATTTATTGATGCTATCGTTACCTCTGATGTTTTGGGTCTTAAAAATCTAGGTGTACGCAAAGACAGATATGATACAATGAGAGAAGGTTGTGTTATCTTTCAATCCCTCTACATGAAATTTGCATCAAAAAGAGTTATTACATCAGGTGCGGGAGTTAGAGAAGGGGCTTATTTGTGTGATCTACTGCGCGCACATCAGCATACATTTGCCACTGATTTCAAACTTAGTTTACGTAGTATCAAAGATCGCTTTTCTATCACTGAAAAAGAAGATCTCTACGTCAACCATGTAGCACATCAGCTTTTTGACGCTTTACAATCTGTGCATATGATTGATCCTAAATATAAAGTTGAATTAGCTATTGCAGCCCAATTACATTCTATTGGAATAAAACTTGGCTTTTATCAAAATCAGTTGCACGGCTTCTACTTCATTCTAAATAATCTTAACTATGGATTTACCCATGAGCAAAAAATTTTGATTGCGATGCTTGTTAAATTCCATGCAAATAAATTACCTACACCAGAAGAAATCAGCCCTTATCAAGAACTTTTACCAGATATCAATACACTTACATGGCTTAGTTTTTTACTTTCGTTAGCAAAAGCTATTAATGCTGATTTTAGTCGAGGAAAACTCGAGTGCTACTATCAAAACCATTCTTTGATTATAAAAGCAGAGAATACTCTTTTTTTAGCGAAAGAACAAATTAAACAGCTGATTAAACCAGCTTCATTTGCTATTATTATTAAATAAAAA
>CAYTVI010000018.1:17760-30690 GCA_964441765.1 uncultured Sulfurospirillum sp. | reverse complement strand
GCAATCAGTTTAAAATAGTAATAAACCGAAACAAACGTCGCACTCACTCCACACACTGCTAAAAGCGTATAGCCTGCTTCAATAGCCCCTGTAAAGATGTAGAACTTACCAACAAAACCTATGGTGGTTGGAAGCCCTGCTAAAGAGAGCATAAAGATGCTCAGCATCGCCGCCATATAAGGGTGCACGTGTGCAAAGCCTCGAAAATCTTCATACGTCACACGTTTTTGGTCATCCGAGGTGATGTACGAAATAAGCCCAAACGCTCCCATCGCTGAGAGAAAATAGGCAACAAGATAATAGATAATTGAAGAAGATGCACTCTCTCCTAAAACACCAATCGAAACAAAAGCAATGAGCAAATAACCCGTATGCACAATACTTGAAGCAGCCAACATTCGTTTTAAACTTTTTTGAATAATTGCCATGAGGCTACCATACAACAAGGTTGCAATAATAATAATAACAAATAGAGTATCCCACATATCTCGAATCGGGTCTAAATCCACTAACATTAAACGCAATATAAATCCAAAAATTGCCACTTTAAAGGTCGCTGCCATAAAAGCTGTCACAGGAAGGGGTGAGCCATCATAGACATCAATCGTCCAATTTTGAAACGGAAAAGCTGAAATTTTAAATAAAAATGTAACCAATAAAAACGTTCCACCTATCACAACCAAAGAGACATCTTTTCCCATCATCGCATCTAGTGCTCTTCCCAAATCTCCCAAAACCGTTGTTCCAAGCCCTGCATAAATGAGTGCAGTTCCTAACAAAAAGAAAATTCCGGAGAGGGAGCCTAAGACTAAGTATTGATAGCTTGCCTCCACACGACGGTCATCGTTTTTTTGAAACCCTACCATGACATACAAAGACAAAGAAGCAATTTCAAGAGCAATAAAAGCGGTGATTAACTCATTGGCATGCACTAAAAGCATCATCCCAAAGACCGAAAAAAGAAAGAGGGAAAAAAACTCTTTTTTAAAATGGCGTTTGGTTTGAAAATAGTGTGTCCCCACCAGCGATGTCACAAGCGCACCACTAAGCAAAATAGAGTCAAAATAGACCGCGTAACTATCATCAATAATCATCTTTGAAAAAATCTCTTCAAAAGGAAAACTGGTACGCAATTCACCAAAATAGTAGAGATTGCTTCCCAGTGCTGTTAAAATCACACCAAAACTCATCAAGGAAAAATGCTCCATCGAAAAATATTTAATAGGAGAAAGCACCATCAAAACAACAGCCCCAAGACCAATAATCATCAAGGGTAAAAGATAACTCAGTTCTACAAACACTCTTATCCTCCTACATGTAAAAGTTCGTTAAGGTAGTAATGAATCGTAGGTTCTATCTTGTAGAGGAAAAAATCAGGATAAACACCCATCGCGATAATCAAAAGTGCCAAAGGTAAAAGCCCTAAGATTTCACGACCATCTAAATCCATCATACGTGAAACATCATTGTCTGAGCGTACCAATATAGCTTTTTGAAACAACCATAACATATAACTTGCCGCCACTAAAACCGTTAACGCCGCAACAATGCCTAAGAGACTATTGAATTTAAAAATGCCTAAAATAATGAGTAACTCTGCCACAAAACCATTGGTGCCAGGAATGCCCACCGTACAAAGCACCATAATGGCAAAAAAAACAGTAAAGAGCGGTGCTTTTTGTGCGATTCCGCCTAAGTGTTCAAGAGAGCGAATACCCAAATTTCGCTCCATCACCCCCACCAGTAAAAAAAGCCCTCCTGTTGCAATCGCATGCGCTACGATAAGATACGCACTGCCCATCATCCCATGCACATTCAAAGAAAAAACACCCGCAGTAATAAAGCCTAAATGCGATGCGGAAGAGTAAGCAAGCATCTTTTTTATATTGTGTTGCGATAATGCAGCGATACCAAAATAGACCAAGCCAAAAAGACCAAGCCCTATGAAAAAAGGTGCTGCTAACACAAAAATATCAGGGAAAATTGGCAGAACAAAACGCACTACCGCATAAACACCCAGTTTTGCCATAATAGATGAGAGTAAAAAAACACCTCCCGTTGGAGAGTTGGAGTAGGTTTCGAGTAACCATGAATGAAAAGGAAAAAGTGGAATTTTAATGGCAAAGGCGAGCATGAAACCTAAAAAAAGCAATACTTTTTGTTCATAATGCAAGGTTGAGATTGTTGCGATATCGCTCATCTCAAAGCTCCATACTGCAAACTCATAATAATACGCCACACCCAAATACAAAATACTCACAAACATAAATAAAGAGCCCATGATGGTATAAATCGTGACTTTCAACGTAGAAAAAACGCGATTGCCACTTCCAAAAAGACCGATAATCATAAATACAGGCAATAACATCGCTTCCCAAAAAAAGTAAAATAAAATCAAATCAAGCGAAAAAAGCGTCCCGCTAATGCCTGATTGAATCAGCAACATACTAATCCAATAGCTTTTTGAGCGATTGTTTTTCCATAACAATAAGTAAGCGCTGGGAATCAGTGTTGCGATTAACATCAAAACTATCAGCGAAAAACCATCCAAACCAAGGCTGTAATGAATCCCATAGCTTTTAATCCACGGGTGATATTCTCGAAACTGCATACCTCCATGAGGGTCAAACTGCTGATAAATATAAAATGCTAAACAAAAAATCACCACCGAAACACTAAATGCGATAGCTCGCGTCCAAGCAGCACTCACTGGCAATAAAAGGAGAAAAAATGCCATCACCATTGGCAAAAATATAATGACTGAAAGAATTCCTATCTCCATCTCCTACCCCACAATCACAATCAAATAAAGCGCAATGGCACTGACACCTAGCATCATAATCGATGCGTAAAAGCGAACATGTGCATTTTGCACCACAGAGACGAAATACCCTATGCGGACAAATCCACGTGAAAGTCCCATCACCACAGCATCCACAACATCGACATCCATCCCAAAAGCACACTTTTGACTCAATCGTAACAATGGTCGAACAAAAAGGGCATCGTAAAGCTCATCGATGTAAAACTTATGATAAATCACCCCACCACAAAGGGGAACGTGGCGTAAATCGTAACGGCTAAATTTTACATACGCGATGGCGATGCCAAGCATAGAAGCAGCGATATTGATACCAATAAGCACCCACTCAGTTGCATGGCTTACATGTAACGCACGCCTACCCCACTCACCAAGCCACACACCAATGCTATGAGAGCCTCCTAAAAGCTCAGGAAGTCCTAAAAACCCACTCAATAATGCACCAAGAGAGAGCACCACAAGAGGTGCTTTCATCACCCACGAAACATCGTGCGCTTTTTTTACATGTAACGCATTTTGTCCTTCAAAAACAACAAAAAAGAGGCGAAACATATAATACGCTGTAAGGATAGCACTGAGCACGCCTATCGCCCATAACGCATAATGACCACTCTCAAACGCTACCAATAAAATCTCATCTTTACTAAAAAATCCAGAGAAAGGAGGAATACCACTAATGGCAAGCGTTGCAATAAGCATCGTACTGTACACGACTTTAGAAACCAAGCGCATCTGCCCCATTTTAAAGATATTTTGTTCATGGTGCATCATCACAATCACAGCACCTGCTCCCATAAACAAAAGCGCTTTAAAAAACGCATGGGTTAAAACATGAAACAAAGCACTGCTGTAAGCACCCAATCCTGCGGCGATAAACATATAGCCTAGCTGTGACATCGTCGAATAGGCCAAAATCTTTTTAATATCACTTTGCTTAGTCGCAATGAGTGCGGCAAAAAGAGCACTGAACGCTCCAATATAAGCGATAAACAGACCAATGTGTGGAATCATCTCATACAAAAAGGAGAAGCGTGTCACCATATACACACCCGCTGTCACCATCGTTGCAGCGTGAATCAGTGCTGAGACAGGTGTAGGACCAGCCATCGCATCAGGAAGCCAAACATAAAGCGGAATTTGCGCTGATTTTCCCATAGCACCCACAAACAAAGCAACGCCTGCAAGAGGTAAAACCCATGAAGGAACCCCTGCCATTTTTGCTTCAATAGAGGCATAATCAAACCCATAATCCCCGCAGTAGAAATAGAGCAAGGCAAGTCCTATTAAAAATCCCATATCCCCCACTCGATTGACAAGAAAGGCTTTATTGCCCGCAACCACATTGGATGCTTCACCAAAATAAAAACTAATGAGTAAGTACGAACAAAGCCCTACCCCTTCCCACCCGATAAACATAATAAGCGGTCCATCGGCTAAGACCAGAAGCAACATGGAGGCTAAGAAGAGATTGAAATAGCAAAAAAACTTTCCATACCCATCATCTTCTTTCATATAAGCACTCGCGTAAATATGAATCAACCCACCCACAAATGTGATGAAAAGCACCATAAAAATAGAAAGCTTATCCCCTAAAAATCCCATATGAATATCGTAGTTATCGATACTAAGCCACAAATAAGGACGGTATAAAAATGTCTTAGATTCGTGCATCAACTGTATAAAAAAATAAATCCCTATTGCCAGACTTAAAAAAGGAGCACTGAGGGCTGGAGCGGTAAACCAAATGGATGAGAGTCGTTTACATGTAATGCTATACAGATATGCCAAACCCACAAACAACGAAGAGCATAAAGGAATAAGCACAATCCACGCTAAAAGGAAATTCATACGTACTCCTTTTGTGAAAGAGCTCTAAAGATATCCGAATCAAGAGATTTTTTGCGCTTATACAAGACCACAATTAACGATAAAAAAACAGCCGCTTCTGCTGCTGCAATGGCGATAATGAGCATGGCAATGACGTGTGAGCCCATAGAACCATGGTATTGCGCTAGTGCGATAAAGATAAGATTCACCGCATTGAGCATCAACTCAATCGACATATAAATCACAAAAATATTTTTACGGCTAATCACCCCTAAAAGCCCGATAGAAAAAAGTATCATTGCTACGACAATGTACGAAAAAAGTGAACCTGCTATCATGCGTCCTCCTCTTTACGCCCTAACACCACCGCACCGATAAGTGCGACCAACAACAAAACAGAAATAAGCTCAAAAGGCAACAACCACCCCCTAAAAAGCTCCATTCCAAGCGGTTTAATATCGCCAAAGCCTTCTACTAAAACATTTTGTTGTGCTAAAGGCAGTTTGGAAAATGCCCTCAAAATCAAAAAATTCAAAGGAAGCAATGCGAGAGAGCCAATAAAGAGAGTGATATTTTTGTACGGCTCTTTGGGTAAATTGACCTCTTTGACATTTAAAAACATAATGATAAAAATGAGTAGCGTGATAATCGCCCCTGCATAAACAATGATTTGCACCATAAATAAAAAAGAGGCACTTAAAAGCGCAAACAATCCCGCAAGGGCGATGATGGTTAAAATAAGGCTCAACGCGCTATGCACAGGTTGATGAAACAACACCATGCCCAATGCCCCACCAATGGCAAACAACGAAAGAATGATAAAAATTACATCCATCATTCAGACTCCTTTTTGGCTTCATGGCTTAGAAGTCTCTCTTTGGTGAGGATAAAATCTTCCCTAGCCTTACCTATAAAGCTGAAAATTCCTGTATCCATGCGGATGGCATCACACGGGCATGCTTCAACACATCCTCCGCAAAAGACACATTCAAGTAAGTCTATGGTAAACACTTCTGGCATCTTTTCATCCACGCCATCTTCACGCTCTTTGGCTTCGATGAAAATACACTCCGCAGGACACGCGGTTGCACACATAAAACATGCCACACAGCGAATACTTTCATCTTCTCGTTTGGTGAGTCGATGCACGCCTCGATAACGGCTTGTGATATCACGAGGTTGCTCTTCGGGGTAAGAGAATGTTTTAACGTTTGAAGTATCATTTAGATTGGTTAAAAAGTGGTTTAAGGTTGTTTTCATCCCTCCAAAAATGGCAGGAATGTAAAGTTTTTCTTTAAAACTGTTTCCTTCGCGCTTGACAATTTTAATGCCCATCTTACACCCCAAAAACCACAACAACCGTTGCGGTGATAAAAATATTGGCAATGGCTAAAGGCATAAGCACTTTCCACCCCAAATCTTGAAGTTGGTCATAGCGAAAGCGAGGCAATGTCCAACGTACCAAGATAAAAACAAAATTCATCACGATTAATTTAACTGCAAATGTGGCAACTTGTACGACAGCTGTGGCAATGTTTGCTCCCGTTTGACTCAATCCAAAAAACAAAAGCACTCCAAGAAACACCAAAATAAGTCCATTGAAAAAAGCAATACCTTTGATTAAAACAGCACTTTCGCGGTTACGAATATCTGCTTTTGCTTGAAAGCGATTGTTGCGCACAATCCAACGCACAAAGAAAAAGCTTAGAAGAGGTAGTGCTATCATAAACACCCCTAAAAAAAGCTCCATATGTGTTTGAAGTGTGTGAGAATTGAGATAGGGCAGATGGTATCCTCCAAAAAAGAGGGTTACAATAAGAGCACTCGAAGCACTCATCGCCACATATTCGCCTACAAAGAAAAGCCCAAAGCGCATCGCACTGTATTCAGTGTGAAAACCACCTACAATTTCACTCTCTCCCTCTGCGATATCAAAAGGGGTACGGTTGGCCTCCGCAAAGGCAGTGACAATAAAAATAAGCCCAGCAAGCGGTTGTAAAACGATGCCCCACATCGGCACGATACCTAAAAAAGTCTCTCCTTGGAAATTGACGATTTTGACCAAATCAATCGAGCCATAGGTGATTAAAACAGAGACCAACGAAAGACCCATTGCCGCTTCGTAACTGATGACTTGCGCGGCGGCGCGAACGGAGCCTAGAAGCGAATATTTATTGTTACTCGCCCAACCACCTATCATAATGCCATAAACACTAAGCCCTGCAAAGGCTAAAAACCATAAAACGCCCAAATCTATCGGTAAGCCTTGCATCCGAAACTCTTGTGCGCCAATCACGAGTGTGTCAGCAAAAGGCATGACCATAAAGGTTAAAAAAGCGGAGGCAAACACAATGACAGGGGCTAGAGAGAAGAAGAAGCCTTGCTTGATGGATTTGGATTGGAAGTCTTCTTTGAAAACCAGTTTGAGCATATCCGCAAACGACTGAATCAATCCTCCTAAACGAAACCCTTTAATATGACAGCGATTGGGTCCTAAGCGATCTTGTATAAGACCTGCCACACGACGCTCCATCCAAACCAAAATGGGTGCCGCTCCAAGGGAAAAAAGAAGTGCTAAAACCACATTGATGATGACGACACTGACTAATACACTGTTCATAGTGCTATCTTTGGTGTCAGAGAAAGAGCATCAAACGTTATGCCTTCAAAAGCACGTTCTTGGCATAGAAGTGTCTCCCAAACCTCTTTACATGTAAAGATGGTATCGCCTAAGAGAGAAGCTAATATCATTAATAAAGGTTGATGCTCAGGAACTAAAGCAATCGCACACGCACTGTGTTGCACATAGCCGTCTTTATTGATAAAACTCCCTGCCCGACTCAGATGCGACGCCATCGGCAAAACAAGTTCGATTGCTTCACACGCACCTACATCGTAGGCACTAACAATCACACTGGTTTGTTCATGTAATTTTTTGGCAATCTCATGGTTATCGTCTCGTCCTATCATGATGACCAATTCAACTTCATTCAAAGCTTTTTCAAAAAACGCTAAAGAGGTATCAATGCCTAAAATGTTTAAAGCTCTCCCATTAGCGGAACGATCCGCACATTTTAAAAAGTCATCTCCAAAATCTTCATCCATGCGCACCGCATCATATGCGCTTAAAAAAAGATTATACTGTTTTGAAAGATAGACACAGCGTGCCATCTCTTCAATACTTAAATCACTGCCTAAAAGAATCAATGTTTTACTCAAATGTCGTTTTAAAAGACGAAGGAGTTTACTTTGTGCGTATTCGTACTCGCTCACTTTGCCTCGAATGAGGGGTTGAAAATGGGTTTTTTCATTCTCTTTTGCGTAACTCAGCCGTCCTGCATCGCAGATAAAATACCCATTGACTTTTTTATTGAAACACGGGCGATAGCGGTAGATTTTTTCTTCTTTGTATTTTTCACGATGATGGTCTACATGTAAAGAACAGCCTCTGGCGCAATGGTTACAAATAGCCTCTTGTGAGCGTAAAAACCAAACACGTTTGTTAAAGCGAAAATCTTTACTGGTTAAAGCTCCCACAGGGCATAAATCGACAACATTCATTGCATAAGGGCTGGAGAGTTTTGTCCCAGGAAACGTGCTAATGACTGAATGGTCTGCTCTTTTTAAGACACCTAGCTCATTGGTTTTAGCAATTTTTTGGGTAAAGCGAACACAGCGCGTGCATAAAACACAACGCTCTTGGTCTAAAACAACATTCGCGCCTAAATCAACCCTCTTTAAGCCATGTGTTTTAGGTGTGGAAAGCCTGCTTTCATAAAGCCCCACATCCATGTAGTAGTTTTGAAGAGAACATTCTCCTGCTTGGTCACAAATGGGACAGTCAATAGGATGATTAATCAGCTCTAATTCTAACATCGAGCGCTTCACACGGTCAATACTTTCACCCTTCGTGCGAACAATCATCCCATGCTTAATCGGTGTATCACAAGCGATTTGCGGACGCTTTTGTCCTTCGATTTCCACCATACACATACGACAATTTCCATCTTTTCCTAAGCTTGGATGATAACAAAAATGGGGAATTTGAATCTTGTTGGCGAGTAATTCTTCAATAAGAAGTGCGCCCTCTTTAACTTCTAAAAGTATTCCATCAACTGTAATATGTGCCATTAAATCGTATCACCTTTTGTGATGTTTTGCTTAGGATTTTATTGGTGTAGTATTTTGATTTTATCCCTTGCGAACTTTGAAAAAGCTGTCATTCACATGCTAACATTTAAGCATCAGCCACCACTTTCAAGCCATTTTAAACGCTCTTTCAATCATAGCATGTTAAACTGTAGAAATTATGTCACAAGGAAATGTGCACGTGCCTAAAAGTCGCTTCTGGAAACTTCTCATTATTGAAATCATTGCAGTTATTTGTGTCGCTGTTTACGTTTTGATAGATGCCCATGATATTTATAGGTGGTGGGTAGGAGATACTCATTTTGTTAAAGCGCCCTCTACATGTAATTTACATCAAAGCAGTTGTACTGTCCTTTTAAAAGAGAATATCGTCGCCCAATTTGACATTACCCCTAAACCTATTCCGTTGATGAAACCTCTGAAATTTAGGGTTATTTTACAAAACATTCATCTTCCTTACATTGAACTCACCCTCTTTGCAACCAATATGAATATGGGATTGCATACGTTTAAACTCTATTCTAAAGAAGAAGGTGTGTATGAAGGAGAGGGGATGTTGCCCACCTGTGTTGTAGGAAATATGCTTTGGCAAGCTAACCTCATCATCAACAGTTCTTCAGAAAGCTTAGGTGCTGTTTTTTATTTTCAGACCGATAAATAACTTTTCTCTATACTGTTACAAAAAGTAATTTATTGCCAAAATAGTGAATATCCATTCAACTAAATCTTACACTTAATTTTTTTTCGGTATACTCTTTGCTTTAATCTCTCAAAACCTCTTCTTAACTAAGGAGCTTTTCTCGTGAATATTATAGACAAAGGTAATGAACTCTGTTTTGATGAAAATCTTTTCATTGTCTCCAAAACAGATCTTAAAGGGAAAATCACTTACGGCAACGATCTCTTCATTGAGATTTCAGGCTACAGTGAACAAGAGCTTATTGGAGCTCCACACAATATTTTACGCCATGAAGATATGCCTCGCGCTGTTTTCAAGCTTTTATGGGATCGTATTCAAGCAGGTGGAGAAGTGTTCGCTTATGTCAAAAATCGCGCCAAATCAGGGAAATTTTATTGGGTACATGCCTATGTAACGCCTATTATTGATAGCCGAAAAAATGAAATCATCGGTTACCATTCCGTCAGACGCTCACCAAGCCCTAAAGGTATTGCTGTGATTGAGCCTTTGTATAAAAAAATGTTAGATGCCGAGAAAAGTGGTGGTATACAAGCATCCACGGCATTACTTAACAACACTCTATCTCAACTAAAGGTTAGTTATGATGCATTCATCCTCTCTTATGAATAGATCGTCTCTTTCAAAAGTTCAAGATGCCAATATTATCTCATTGGCCGCTTTTTTATGTGCTTTTATTTTGGAAGTTTCTTTCAATGGATTTCACTGGATTCAAGTGATTAATATTACCAATTTTGGGCTTGCATGGTTTATGTTTATCAATATTCGCAAAGTACAAGCAACCATTCATAGACTTTCAGACATCGTCAATGATAGTGCGCATGGGCACATGCACGGACGTATTGTTGAGATTGATGATAGAGGGGAGCTTAAAATGCTCTGTTCCAATATGAACTCTTTATTAGATAACTTTGAGCTTTTAACCAAAGAGATTAAAGCCGCTATCCTTGCCGCATCTAAAGAAGATTTTAGCCGTAAAATTTTGCAAAAAGGAATGCATGGAGAGTTTAAAGACCAAGCCAATATGATCAATCAAGCCGTTTACGCCATGCAACAAACCCATGAATTTATTGCACGAAATACACTCAATGCAGAACTGGCGCAAATTGCAAGTGGTTCTAACGATTTTACAACCGTACAAGAAAATCTTTCGATTATTGTTGAGCGACTTAAAGAGATTGCAAAAGACGGTGAAATCTACGCAGAAGAGACAAAAAATAGCCATTCAAGTCTTCGTGACACCATTCAAAAAATAACGGCACTGGTCGAGTTTGTCACTCAAAATGAAAGAAGTATTAGCGTATTGGTTCAACGCACACGCGATATTAGCGCTGTGGTTGATATGATTAATGATATTGCCGATAAGACAAATCTTCTCGCTTTAAATGCTGCCATAGAGGCAGCACGTGCAGGAGAACATGGACGTGGGTTTGCCGTTGTTGCAGATGAAGTACGTAAACTTGCAGAAACCACTCAAAAAGCTACCGCTGAAATTGCTATTTCAATACGTATGTTGCAACAAGAAACCAATGAAATTGAGACTAATGCAGGGTATATGAAACAAAATGCAGACGAATCAAGTAAAACACTCGACCAACTTAGCCTTACGTTCAATAGCTTTATTGGGCACTCAGATAACACGTCTAATAGCATCAATGCCATTCAGCGTACTATCTTTATTACTTTAGCAAAAATGAACCATGCTATCTTTAAATCAAACACCTATAATGCCGTCTATGTCAATGATAAGACTGCTTCTTTTGAAACGCATGAAACGTGTGCTTTGGGTCGTTGGTATAAGAGTGATGGTAAAATCTCTTTTGGACAGACCAAAAGCTATAGCCTTCTTTACACACCACACATGAACTTGCACAATCATGTTTTGGAAATTGCTTCTCATATTCGTACGTCAACTTCAAATCTTTTAGAAGAAAAAGAGATGATTTTAGACCTTTTCAAATCGATTGAAAAAGAGAGCAAAGAACTTTTTGCTACCTTAGATGCAATGGTTAAAGAAAAAAACAACGAAGCTTAATTTTATAAAGGAGAGTTAGCGTGAACTCACCGTCCCTGCTCTCCGAACCTATTTCTAAACTCTTAGTGCGACTAGCAATTCCTTCAAGCCTTGGGCTGATGTTTAATACCTTTTATAATATTGTCGACACCTATTACGCAGGGCTTATTTCCACACAAGCACTCTCCGCTCTTTCTTCAAGCGCTTTTCTCTTCTTTGTCATTGTAGGGCTAGGATATGGTGGCAGTAATGGCATTACCACGTTAGTAGGACACGCACTAGGAGAACAAAAAAGTGATGAAGCGTGCATGTATGCTTCTAAAGGTTTAGGCTTACTGCTTCTTTTGGGTGTAACAATGGGTATTTTTGGCTATCTAACAACCCCAACCATGCTCCTATGGGTTGGCATTGAGCCCATTTATCAGCCTATGGCATTGGCGTATATCGAAGTCATTTTGCTAGGAACGCCCCTTTTCTTTGTAAATTTTGGTCTCAATGCAATTTTAGTTGCCACGGGAGATACTAAAAGTTACCGAAATACACTCATCTTTGGTTTCTTTGCAAACCTTCTTCTTAATCCCCTTTTTATCTTTGGTTGGGCATCTATTCCTGCTATGGGTATCGGCGGTATTGCACTTTCTACGGTACTCATTCAAGCCCTTAATGCTTCCTATCTGTGTATAAAAGTTTTCAAAACAAAGCTTATGGTTTTAACATACTTTATGCCCGATACAAAGAGTGCGAAAATTATCTTTGCACAAAGTCTTCCTGCTGGACTTAATATGCTCATGATCTCCTTTGGTTCACTGATGGCTCTTTATTTTGTAACGCATTATGGCTATAAAGCTGTTGCAGGGTATGGAATAGGTTACCGTGTCGAACAACTCTTACTCTTACCAGCCCTAGGTATCAGCAGTGCAACACTAAGCCTCGTCTCTAACAATATGGGAGCAAAAAGAGTGGATCGTGTGCGAGAAAGTCTTTTTACGGCATTGAAATATGGCTATTGTATTGCTTTTTTTGGTGTGATTGTCTTGTACTTTTCTGCACATTGGATTATTGCTCACTTTGATAAAGATCCCGATGTCATTGCCTATGCCTATGCGTATATTAGCGTTATGATGTTACTCTTCTTTGGTTATGTAACACATTTTGTTTGCGTAGCAACATTACAAGGGATTAAACACCCTATGATGATTTTCTACATTGGAGCATTTAGACAACTGCTAGCACCTATCATTGTTTATATGCTTATTGTGAAAGTATGGCAACTCTCTTTTGTGTGGATGTGGATAGGTTTGGCGTGTATTGTCTATAGTTCAGCGATAGTTATTCTTTGGTATACGCTCAAAACATTAAAAATAATTGATGATACTCATAAATAAGATTTACATGTAAAGACAAAAAGTGGTGTCCCCAGCG
>CAYTVI010000018.1:0-17660 GCA_964441765.1 uncultured Sulfurospirillum sp. | reverse complement strand
TCCCCAGCGCGATTCGAACGCACGGCCTTCAAATTAGGAATTTGATGCTCTATCCTGCTGAGCTATGGGGACAGATGGGAAAAATGAAGTAAAAAAAAGCCGAATGTGTAAAAACACACTCGGCTAAATTGCAATGGCGTATTAGCCGTTACGTTTTTTGATAATTTCTTCAGCAACGTTTCTAGGAACTTCATCATAGTGGTCAAATTCCATAGAGTAAGACGCACGACCTTGTGTTTGAGAACGAAGGTCTGTTGAGTAACCAAACATCTCAGCCAATGGGCAGAATGCGTTAACGATTTTGTTACCGCTTCTATCATCCATAGAGTTGATTTGACCACGACGTCTGTTAAGGTCACCAATAACATCACCCATAAAGTCTTCTGGAGTTTCAACTTCCACTTTCATAATTGGTTCAAGAATAACTGGTTTTGCTTTTCTACAACCCTCTTTAAAGCCCATAGAAGCAGCCAACTTAAACGCCATCTCAGAAGAGTCAACATCATGGTAGCTTCCATCATAGAGGGTAACTTTAACGTCTTCGACTTTATAACCAGCAAGTACACCCGCACCGAGTGCTTCTTTAATACCTTTATCAACCGCAGGGATGAATTCTTTTGGAATTGCTCCACCTTTGATATCGTTAACAAACTCATAACCAGCACCTGCATCTTGAGGCTCAATTTTGAGGTAAACGTGACCGTATTGACCACGACCACCCGATTGTTTTGCGTATTTGTATTCTTGATTAACAGATGCACGGATTGTTTCACGGTAAGCAACTTGTGGTTGACCTACTTCTGCGCTTACTTTAAATTCACGTAACATACGATCAACAAGGATTTCTAAGTGAAGCTCACCCATACCAGAAATGATCGTTTGACCACTCTCTTCATCGGTTTCAACTCTAAAGCTTGGATCTTCTTGTGCCAATTTTTGTAAAGCAATACCCATTTTTTCTTGGTCAGCTTTTGTTTTAGGCTCAACCGCAACAGAGATAACAGGGTCTGGGAATACCATTCTCTCTAAGATAACAGGATCTTTATCACTTGCGAGTGTGTCACCGGTGAGTGTGTCTTTAAGACCAACAACTGCACCAATTTCACCTGCGTGTAGAACTTTAATCTCTTCACGCTTGTTAGCGTGCATTTTAAGAAGACGACCAATTCTCTCTTTTTTATCTTTAGTTGTGTTGTATGCATAACTTCCGCTCTCAAGGATACCACGGTATACACGAACGAATGTTAATTGACCAACAAACGGGTCTGTCATAATTTTAAATGCAAGTGCTGCAAATTCACCATTGTCTGTCGAATCAACCACACACTCACGTCCGTCTTCGTACTCACCTTTGATCGCGTGTACTTCAGTAGGTGCAGGCATATAATCAACAACAGCATCAAGCATTGGTTGAACACCTTTGTTTTTAAACGATGTTCCACAAATCATTGGAATAAAAGTCATTGCTAAACATCCTGCTTTGATACCTGCTTTAATTTCTTCTTTAGTAAGCTCTTCGCCACCAAGGTATTTTTCCATCAAAACATCACTGGTTTCAGAAACAGCTTCAACCATTTTTTCACGGTATTCTGCTGCTTTATCAGCCAATTCTGCAGGAATTTCAACCACTTGGTAGTTTGAACCCATAGCAGCGTCATCATCCCAAATAAGTGCTTTCATCTCAACGAGATCAACAACACCTTTAAAGTTTTCTTCTGCACCAATAGGAATTTGAATAGGTACTGGATTTGCTTTAAGACGCGTTTTAATTTGTGATTCAACGTTATAAAAGTTCGCTCCAACACGGTCCATTTTGTTAACATAAACCATTCTTGGAACTTGGTAGCGATTTGCTTGTCTCCATACGGTTTCTGATTGTGGTTGAACACCACCTACTGCACAAAATACAGCAACAGCACCATCAAGAACACGCATAGAACGCTCAACTTCAATCGTAAAGTCAACGTGGCCTGGAGTGTCGATAATGTTAATTTGGTGATTTTTCCATGTACAAGTTGTTGCAGCAGAAGTAATTGTGATACCTCTTTCTTTTTCTTGCTCCATCCAGTCCATTGTTGCAGCACCGTCGTGTACCTCACCAATTTTATGAGACATACCGGTGTAAAAAAGAATTCTTTCAGTTGTAGTGGTTTTACCCGCATCAATGTGCGCAGCAATACCGATGTTTCTTACCATTTCAATAGGGGTATTTCTTGCCATTTTAGTTTCCTTATAAGGTTAGGAGTTTGTGTGAAACAGGAGAAAATGTTTACATGTAACATTACATGTAAACATTTTCATCACCATTTTACCAGCGGTAGTGAGCAAACGCTTTGTTTGCTTCTGCCATTTTGTAAGTATCTTCTTTTTTCTTAAAGGTTGAGCCTTTGCTGTTTGCAGCATCTAAAAGCTCATTTGCTAATTTTTCAATCATAGTACGCTCACTTCGTTTACGTGCATACGATACTAACCAACGTAATGCTAATGCTTGTTGTCTTGCTGGTCTAACTTCAACAGGAACTTGGTACGTTGCACCACCCACACGTCTGCTTTTTACTTCCATTACTGGCTTAACATTATCCATAGCTGCATTGAAAATTTCAATACCTTTTAATGTTCCACTTCTTTTTTCAGCTAATTCTAATGCACCATAAAATACGTGGGTTGCAACACTTTTTTTACCATCATACATCAATGCATTGATAAATTTTGTAATTACTTTGTTGTTGTAGATCGGATCTGGGAGCACTTCTCTAACAGGAGCTTTTCTTCTTCTCATTTTTTTTCCTTCAAATTTTTAAAATTTTACTCAAATAGTGTCAAATCATGGACACTACCTGTGGTTAAAATTATTTAGCTTTTGGTCTTTTTGTACCGTACTTACTTCTAGACACCGTTCGTTTAGCAACACCTGATGTATCAAGCGCACCACGTACAATATGATACTTAACACCTGGTAAGTCTTTTACCCTTCCGCCACGTACTAAAACAATAGAGTGTTCTTGAAGGTTGTGTCCCTCGCCACCGATGTAGCTAATGACTTCAAAACCGCTTGTCAATTTGACTTTGGCAACTTTTCTAAGCGCTGAGTTTGGTTTTTTTGGAGTCGTAGTATATACTCTGGTACAAACGCCTCTTCTTTGAGGACATTTTGCCATTGCAGGTGATTTTGATTTTTTGATCACCTTTTTACGCTCATTTCGAACCAGTTGGTTAATGGTTGGCACTGTATTTCCTTTACTATGTAAAAAATAGGGGCTAATTTTATTTAAAAATAGCTTAAAAAAAGGTTAAGTTAAGGAGACCTTAACTTAACCTCGACTTGGATTGAGCTCTATATTGAATGTTTTATTTTGGTAAAGTCCTGTTCCAACAGGAATCATACGACCTAAAATAACATTTTCTTTAAGATCTTCTAGCATATCCATCTTACCCGCAATACTCGCTTCGGTAAGAACTTTCGTGGTCTCTTGGAACGATGCTGCAGAGATAACGCTATCACTACCAATCGCTGCACGCGTAACACCAAGAAGTGTTGGTTCCGCAATCGCTGGTTGTCCACCCATTTTCATAACGGCTTCATTTTCTTCTCTAAAACGTCTTCTACTTACTAAGTCACCCATGATAAACTTAGTATCTCCGCTATCCACAATTCTAACCTGACGAAGCATTTGAGAAACGATAACCTCGATATGCTTATCGTTAATCGCAACACCTTGTCCACGGTAAACTTGTTGAATCTCACTGATGAGATAATAATGAAGCGCTTTTTCACCCATAATACGTAAAATATCATGACTTGAAATCACACCATCGGTGAGTCTCTCACCTGCGTGCACAAATTCACCTGGTTGTACGTGAATTTGTGTACTTTTGTCCACTAAATACTCAACGCTTGTACCATCATATGCTTCGATGATAATACGCTCTTTAGAACGTAATGGACGACCAAAACGAATCGTTCCATCAATCTCAGCAATGACCGTTGCATTTTTAGGACGACGTGCCTCAAAAAGTTCACTAATTCGTGGAAGACCACCGGTGATATCTTTTGATTTTGCAATCGCTTTTGGTGTTCTACCAATCAAATCTGCTAAACCAACAGTTGCACCGTTTTGTACGAAAATAGCGGTTTTTGGCTCTAATTGATATTTAACAATCTCGCCTTCTTTATTGACGATAATAATCGTCGGCTTCATGCCACCTGGTAAATACTCGTTAATCACTAAACGACTTTGACCTGTAACGTCATCAAATTGTTCTGTCGCACTAATACCTGGCTCGATATCTTCAAACGAAACAGTACCTGCATCTTCAGCAATAATCGGTGTAGAATACGGATCCCACTCAGCCACGGTGATATGCTCACTCGTTGATGGATAGGCAATCAAAGTTTTGGTATCTACTAAACTATTATCATTGACATCAATGATAGATTCTCTTGGAATATAGTGACGAATCGCTTCTCTATCATCTTCATCAGCAATAACCGCAAAAATACCTTTTTCTTTAACCAAATCACCTTTTTTGATTTCATGAATTCGGTGTAAATAATCACCTCGCAGCTTATAGTATTTAATCATACCCTTTGCATCTGCATGAATTTTTTGAATGACTGGCTCACCATTTTTAACTTTAAGCTCACTTGCGTATGGGATACGGCTTGGAACATTCCAACCCTCTTTAATCACTTCAACAATACTCTCATGCGCTTCAATCACATCACCGCTATTATA
The DNA here is from genome assembly GCA_964441765.1 of uncultured Sulfurospirillum sp. Lineage (GTDB taxonomy): Bacteria > Campylobacterota > Campylobacteria > Campylobacterales > Sulfurospirillaceae > Sulfurospirillum. The sequence goes on along the minus strand of CAYTVI010000018.1, from coordinate 12,924 downwards.
AGGGATGTAGAATTTACCTTCAATTTTACCACTAACACCCGCAAGCTCATTTGGCTTTGCAAAGTCACTTTTACGTAGTGTATACTTAACTGTTTCACCCTCGCCAATCACAGAAATCGCTGTTTCTTCGTGCGCTGTATCAATTTCAATCACACCTTTAAATGGTGCTTTGATTTTTGGCTCAACAAGTAACACAGCCGCATTTCTACGGTTGGCAACAATGTTTTTGCCCTCCTTGGTCGTATAAGTTTTGACATTGTAATAACGGATAAAACCTTCTTTTTGTGCAATAACTTGACGATCTTGTGATTCTGTTGACGCCGTACCACCGATGTGAAACGTTCGAAGTGTCAACTGAGTACCAGGCTCACCAATAGATTGTGCTGAAATAATACCAACAGCTTCACCAGGGCGAACGAGCGTTCCTTCTGCAAGGTTTGTACCATAACACTTCGCACATACACCTTTTTTAGCTTTACATGTAATCGGTGTACGAATCACAACTGACTTAATACTCGCCTCTTTTAAAGCTTGAGCACTCTTCTCATCAATTAATGTTCCCTCTGTGAAAAGAACTTCATTGGTAATCGTGTCAATCACGTCTTCAGCAAGAACACGCCCTGTTGCTCTTTCATACAATGATTCGATAAGCTCACCACTTTCGCTAATTTCAGTAATTTCAACACCTTCATGCGTTCCACAATCATCCATTGTGACTTTAACATTTTGTGCAACGTCAATAAGCTTACGTGTTAAGTAACCCGCGTTTGCTGTTTTAAGCGCGGTATCCGCTAGACCTTTACGTGCACCGTGCGTTGAAATAAAGTATTCAAGAACGTTTAGACCTTCACGGAAGTTTGAAATAATCGGTGTTTCAATAATACTTCCATCTGGTTTTGCCATAAGACCCCTCATACCTGCAAGCTGACGAATCTGTGCTGCAGAACCACGCGCTCCAGAGTCTGCCATCATATAAATAGAGTTAAATCCACCCTTGTGACTCTCTGTAAGCTTCATCATCTCAGAAGCCACGTCATTGTTGGTATCTGTCCAAATATCAATAATTTTGTTATAACGCTCTTGCTCTGTTAAAAGACCTGATGTGAATTGTTTTTGAATTTCACGAACTTTTTTCTTCGCTTCTTTAATCTTCTTCACTTTGGTATCAGGAACACGAATATCATCGATTGAAACTGAAATTCCTGCTTGTGTTGCGTACTTGAAACCAAGATTTTTAAGATTATCCAAAAATCCTGCTGTAATACCAATGCCACCCTCTTTAAAGATGTGATCAACCAAACCACCGATATTTTTCTTTTTCAAAACTCTATTCCAAAGTTCTTCTGGAACAAAATCAGGTAAAATAGATTTTAAAATCAATCGACCTGCTGTTGTGAAAAGTACTCTATCATCGACTCTTGTTTTAATTTTGGCATGAATATCTAAAAATCCTGCATCAATTGCAATATGGACTTCGTTGATATTTGAAAAAATCTTATTAGAACCTTTTGCATCTTTTTTTTCTAATGTTAAGTAGTAAAGACCCAAAACCATATCTTGTGTTGGAACGGTTACCGCTTTTCCTGATGCTGGAAGCAAGATGTTCATAGAGCTTAGCATCAAGATCTTACATTCAGCAATCGCTTCTTGTGACAATGGTACGTGAACCGCCATCTGGTCACCGTCGAAGTCCGCGTTAAACGCAGAACAAACAAGCGGATGTAAACGAATTGCTTTTCCATCAATCAAGACAGGGTGAAATGCTTGAATGGAGAGCTTATGAAGTGTAGGTGCACGGTTTAGCATTACCGGATGCCCTTTAACCACTTCAGCAAGACATTCCCACACTTCATTGGTTTTCATATCAATCATTTTCTTAGCTTGCTTAACTGTCGTCGCATAGCCTTTTTCTTCAAGACGCGCTAACAAATGTGGTTTGAAAAGCTCTAAAGCCATCTGTTTTGGAAGACCACACTGATCCATTCTCAAATTTGGTCCAACAACGATAACCGAACGACCTGAGAAGTCAACCCTTTTACCAAGAAGATTTTGACGGAAACGACCTTGTTTACCTTTGATAATCTCAGAAAGTGATTTTAATGGTCGCTTGTTCGCACCTTTAACAGCGTTTGCTCTACGGCCATTGTCAAATAATGCATCTACCGCTTCTTGAAGCATACGTTTTTCGTTGCGAATAATAATCTCAGGAGCATCAAGTTCCATCAAACGTTTTAAACGTGCATTTCTGTTGATAACACGGCGATACAAATCATTAACGTCACTGACTGCAAATTTGCCACCATCAAGTGCTACAAGTGGTCTTAAATCAGGTGGCAATACTGGCAACATTGTAATCATCATCCACTCAGGGCGATTTCCACTGTTCAAAAATGCTTCAACAACCTTGAGACGCTTAACAATTGTTTTTTTCTTCGCTTCAGAACTGGTTTGGTTAATCTCTTCTTTAAGTTGTCCTAAAATTTCAACCAAATCTAAATTTGCTAATAAATCACGGATGACTTCACCACCCATTTTAGCGACAAACCCAGTATCTCCAAATTTTTGCTCTAATGCTTGGTATTGTTCTTCGTTTAATACGTCAAACGCTACAACTCTATTCTTGTTTTCACCATCATAGAAAGCTTCACCCGCATTTTCAACAATATATGCTTCATAATAAAGTACGCGTTCCAAGTCTTTCATTTTCACACCCAAAAGAGTTCCTACACGGCTTGGGAGTGAATTTACATACCAGATATGAGCCACAGGAGTTACTAACTCAATATGTCCCATACGTGAACGTCTAACTTTTGTGCTAGTGACTTCAACGCCACACTTTTCACATTTAATGCCTTTGTAGCGCATTTTCTTATATTTGCCACATAAACATTCATAATCACGTACCGGTCCGAAAATTTTCGCACAAAAAAGACCATCACGCTCAGGTTTTAATGTACGATAGTTAATCGTCTCAGGCTTTTTTACTTCACCATAACTCCATGAGCGAATCTTCTCAGGACTTGCAAGTCTTAATTGGAATGCTTGAAAGTCTCTAGGACGACTCTCTTCGTGAATCTCAATTGGTTCTAGTCGTTTCATCTTCTTCCACCTCGTCATAAATCTCAACATCTAAAGCCAAAGACTTCAACTCGTTTGTTAATACATAGAATGTTTCAGGAATTCCCGTTTGAGGTACATTTTCGCCTCGTGTGAGTGCTTTGTACGCTAAAATACGTCCTTCAACGTCATCTGATTTGACGGTTAACATTTCTCTTAGGGTATGAGCAGCGCCGTATGCTTCAAGCGCCCAAACCTCCATCTCACCAAATCGTTGTCCACCAAAGAGTGCTTTACCACCTACTGGTTGTTGCGTAACCAGTGAGTATGGTCCTGTACTTCTTGCATGTACTTTTTCATCAACTAAGTGGTGAAGCTTTAACATGTACATGTAACCGACATTAACTTTTTCATGCATTTTTTGACCGGTCATACCATCGTATAACTCAGTTTTTCCATCCATATCAATTTTTGCCATTTCAAAGAGCTTTGCAAATTCTTCAGTATTGACACCCTCAAAAATTGGTGTCGCGAAACGTACACCTTTGCTCCAATCACGTGCATATTCTAAAAGTTTTTCATCACTAAGCGTATCGATAAACTGACGTGCATCCATCAGTTTTGCAACATCAGCAATACTAATCATTTTTTCACGAAGCGTCTTAATCCAATCACCTTGTTTCTCTTTGAAGATTTCTTCAATTTGATCACCCAAACGCTTACCAACAAGACCTAAATGAACTTCAAGAATCTGCCCAATATTCATACGGCTAGGAACACCTAATGGGTTAAGAACAACGTCAACAATCTCACCATTTTTAAGGTATGGCATATCGACTTCACGAACGATATTAGAAACAATACCTTTGTTACCATGTCGTCCCGCCATTTTATCACCCACTTTGAGCTTACGTTTTGTTGCTACATACACTTTTACAAGCTTTACAACACCACTTGGCAAGATATCATCTTTTTCGATGATATTTAATTTCTCATCGTGCTCTTCTTTAAGCTTTTTCTTCTCATTTTGGAAATATGCTTTAAGATCTTTATAGCTATCTTGTACCTCTACATCAAATGCTTTTACAATTGTATTGATTGAAAAACGGTTGACATTGTGAAGATCTTCAGCCTTAATAAAATCGCCTTTTGAATAAGCTTTTTTATTGACTTCTTGATCGTCTTTCAATGGATTTTTGAGTAACAAAGCATTAATACGTAACATCTCTTCACGATCTAGCATCAAAAGCTTGTCATGATGTTCACGGTCTAGGATCTCTTTTTCTTGATCGTATGCTTTTACCGCACGCGGATCTTTATCATAACCTTTTTTCGTGAAAATCTTTACATCAATAACGATGCCTTCTAGCGATGGTGTTGCATAAAGTGATTTATTGACAACATGCCCCGCTTTTTCACCAAAGATAGCACGAAGTAGTCTTTCTTCAGGTGTTGGTTTAACTTCACCTTTTGGAGACACTTTACCTACTAAAATCATTCCGGGAGTAACATATGTTCCAATTTTAACAATGCCGCTTTCATCAAGGTGTGCAAGTTCTTCTTCTTTGACATTTGGAATGTCTTTCGTAATCTCTTCTACACCATCTTTTAGTTCTCTAGCTTCTACTTCTTTTTCATAAATATGCACACTGGTAAAGGCATCCTCACGAATCATACGCTCCGAAATAACAATCGCATCTTCATAGTTATAACCATTCCATGGCATAAAGGCAACCATCGCATTACGACCAATGGCTAATTCACCCATGTCCATACTTGGACCATCGGCAATGACACCACCTGCTTCTACCATATCACCTTTTTTAACGATGACTTTTTGTGTAAAAGTTGTATTTTGGTTTGTTCGAAGGTTTTTTTGCAATGCATAATGGTCAATAAAGGCACCACCTTCATCTTCGCCTAAAATATAGACATTTTTATTGTCTACTTTTTCGACCATACCTGCGCGTTTTGCTTTGATGGCTTCCCATGAATCACGTGCTGCTGTCTTTTCGACACCCGTTCCAACAATTGGAGCAACCGATTGAACCAATGGTACAGCTTGTCGTTGCATGTTTGAACCCATGAGTGCACGGTTCGCGTCATCGTGTTCCAAGAATGGAATGAGTGATGCTGCAACACCTGCAATCATCATTGAAGAAAGATCAATCAAGTCTACCTTTTCTTTTTCAATCAAAACGGTTTCGCCATCGACTCTTACTTCAATCAAATCTTCAACAATTTCGTTGTTCTCATTAAGCTTTGTACTTGCAGGTGCAATAACTAAGCCTTCTTCTTGTGTTGCTGTGATATAAACAATTTCATCGGTAATGCGTGCATTTTCGACTTTACGGTACGGTGCTTCCACAAAACCTAAATCATTTACTTTCGCATACATGGAAAGGGTATTAATTAAACCAATATTTTGACCCTCTGGTGTCTCAACAGGGCAGATACGACCATAATGTGTTGGATGAACGTCACGTACTTCAAAACCAGCACGCTCTTTCACTAAACCACCTTCACCCAAAGCTGAAAGTCTACGTTTGTGTGTGATTTCACTGAGTGGATTGGTTTGATCCATAAACTGTGATAATTGACCACTTGAGAAAAATTCTGTAATGGCTGAAGTAATCATTTTAGAATTAATCAAATCATGTGGCATCAACTCTTCAACACTTCCGCTAAGAGCTGTAAATTTATCACGAATCGCTTTTTGCATCTTGATAAGACCTGAATGCAATTCATTGGCAAGTAACTCACCAATTGCACGGATTCTTCTGTTTCCTAAGTGATCTCTATCGTCAATATGACCTTGACCATTTTTAACTTTAATCAAATACTTAGCTGTTTTAATAATATCTTCGCTAGTCATAATCGTCACATATTCAGGCACAGAAAGTCCTAGTTTGTGATTCATCTTCATACGACCAACTTTTGTCAAGTCGTAACGTTCAGAATTAAAGAATAAATCTTTTACAAATGTTTTTGCTGCTTCTTTTGTGACTGGCTCACCCGGTCTCATCACTTTATAGATACGAATGGCTGCTAAATCGTTTTCATCTTCAATGCCTTCTGTTTGACGTAGCAATTTCAATGTTTCAGTATCAGCAATAAATGAGTTAATAATCGCATCATCCACACCACTGGCTAAGTCATTGGCAATTTCAATCATGGTGCATTTTTGGTCAATAATTTTAGCCAATTTACCTTCATCAAGCTGTGTCAATGTATCGTAAAGAACTTCACCACTGTCTTGGTCAATGATAGGGCTCGACAAGAAACGATTGACTAAAATTTCTACGGGATATTCAATGAACTTAACACCATCTTCAATAAATTTTTCTGCTTTTTTCTTAGCAAGTCTTTTACCTGCGGCTAAAAGAAGGGTTCCATTTTCATCTTTGAGGTCAAAATCAACACGACCTAAAAAGTTCTCAGCAGAAAATTCAATTAAAAATTTATTATCTTTAATCATAATATTAAGCACTGGATAGAAAAGCTTTAGAATATCTTGTTTACTGTATCCAAGTGCACGGAATAAAATCGTGATAGGAACTTTTCTACGTTTATTAATACGTACAAAAAGTGTGTCTTTTGCATCATACTCAAAATATAACCAAGAGCCACGATCAGGAATAATTTGTGCGTTATAAATCAGCTTATTAGCAACTGTAGGGCTTTCTTCTTCTTTGAAGATAACGCCAGGGCTTCTGTGAAGTTGGTTTACAACAACGCGTTCAACACCATTAATAATAAATGATGTACGATCTGTCATCAATGGAATTTCACGAATAAAAATGGCTTGTTCTTTAATATCTTTTACACCCGTTTTTTCACCGGATTTATCATCTTTATCCCAAAGGATAAGACGAATGTTCATTTTCAAGCTAACAGAATACGTAAGTCCGCGTTCCATACATTCACGAACAGTGTATCTAGGTTTTCCAACTTCTGATCCAACGTATTCTAAAGTTAATCGGTTTTGTGGATCATGAATAGGGAAAATGGATTTAAAAACCTTTTCTACGCCGCTTTCTTCTTTAAAATTTTCAACATTTAAGAACTGTTCATAGCTCTTTTGTTGAAGCTGCAATAGATTGGGTACATCAATTTGTTTTGGGACTTTGGAAAAATCAACTCGTAAGCGATTTCCAGATTTTAAGCTATTTAACATGAGTCTACCTCGTGTAGTTGTTTGAAAAGGGCAGTGGGTTCATCTATCGCTTGATAGAAGTTGTAACGACTAATAAATTCCTAGGGAAAAGTGTGGGAAGAGCTATTCTCTTCCCAGTCAAAGTAAAATTACTTAATTTCAGCGACAGCGCCAGCTTCTTCAAGTTTCTTTTTGATTTCTTCTGCAAGTTGTTTAGATACGCCTTCTTTAATTGTTGTAGGAGCGCCTTCAACTGCATCTTTAGCCTCTTTAAGACCAAGACCTGTGATTTCACGTACAACTTTAATAGCGTTGATTTTCTTCTCACCACCATCTTTAAGAATAACGTCAAATTCAGTTTTTTCTTCAACTGCTTCAACAGCAGCAACTGCACCACCAGCTACCATTACAGGAGCTGCAGATACACCAAATTTTTCTTCAAAATCTTTTACTAATGCGCTTAATTCAAGTACACTTAGACCTGAAATATACTCTAATACGTCTTCTTTTGAAATTGCCATTTCAAATCTCCTTATTTTTTTTCAATAATATTGATTAAGAGCAAAATGCTCTTTACATGTAAAACTTATTCTGAATCTTGTTTTTTAGCACGTAGTGCATCAAGACCGATTGTAAAGTTGGTAATTGGCGCCATCCAAGTTGATAGAAGCATTCCAATAAGCTCATTACGTGATGGCATTTTAGAAAGTGCTTCAACTTTAGCAGCATCCACAACAATACCGCCTGCATATCCAGATTTAACAATGAAATTTGGATTTGTTTTAGCGAATGTTGCAACAACTTTAGTAACAGCTAACTGATCGTCGCCCCAAACAAAGATATTAGTATCTTTAAGTTCAAGTCCTTCAATGCCAGCATTTTTCATAGCAATTGAAGCGAGAGTGTTTTTAATCACTTTAACTTTAATTGCGCCTGGTCGTGAAGCATTTCTTAGGTTTTCAATCGCTTTAGTATTTAGACCTTTGTAATCACATACAATTAAACCATCGCTTGCTTTAAACTCTGCAGTTAGCTCGTCAATAAATTGGGCTTTTTCTGTTCTTGTCAATTTTTCTCCTTTCCAACTGGTGATTTCAAGTAGAGGTGAGTTACCTCACATTAAGCTTTCGCCTCTACTCTCTCCAATCAAAGATTTACTAAGTTTTTCTTAATTTAGACTATCTAAGATCAATGAGTTCTTGATTTTCAAGGTTCATTGATGGGCTCATTGTCAATGACAATGCAGCATTTTTAATATACTTACCTTTAGCAGCTGCTGGCTTGTGTTTATTAATAGCTTTGATAAATGCTTCAAAGTTTTCTCTGATTTGCTCAGGTGCGAAGCTAATTTTACCAATACCTGCATGGATATTTCCTTGTTTATCAACACGGAAATTGACTTGTCCACCTTTGTTATTTTCAACAGCTTTTGCTACATCCATTGTAACAGTCCCTGTTTTTGGGTTTGGCATAATACCTTTTGGTCCAAGGATACGACCAACCTTACCCACTAAACCCATCATGTTTGGTGTAGCGATTAAAACATCAAAATTAATACGACCTGCTTGAATATCTTCAATCAAATCATCACTTCCAACGATATCAGCACCTGCTGCTCTTGCTTCATCTGCTTTTTCATCTTTAGCAATAACTGCTACACGAACTGTTTTACCAGTACCCGCAGGAAGAACAACAGAGCCTCTTACCATTTGGTCAGCGTGACGTGGGTCAACATTAAGTTTGAGTGCTACTTCAATCGTTTCATCAAATTTTGCTGATGCTAAATTTTTGATATTCGCAAGTGCTTCATCAACAGAATATTTTTTTTCTTTATCTACTTTTTTCAAAAGTTCTTGAAAACGTTTATTTACTCTTTTTGCCATACTTTATCTCCGCATAATTTTGCTTCCGCCTTTAAACCCTGGCGGTAGAGGGCTTTAATTAATCGACGATGTTGATACCGATACTTCTTGCAGAACCTGCAATAATTTTTGCAGCTTGTTCACGGTCATTTGTGTTAAGGTCTGCAATTTTTCTATCAACAATTTCAAGCACTTGTGCTTTTGTCAATGTTGCTACTTTGTTTTTCAAAGGATTACTTGAACCACTTTTAATACCTGCTGCTTTTTTAATCAAGTCAGTTGCAGGTGGTTGTTTTGTGATAAATGTAAAGCTTTTATCCGCATAAACTGTAATAACAACAGGAATTCTATAACCTGCCATCTCTTTTGTTTTTTCGTTAAATGCTTTACAAAATTCCATAATGTTAACACCTCTTTGACCTAGTGCTGGTCCAATTGGAGGAGATGGATTTGCTTTAGCAGCTTCGACTTGCAATTTAATTTCACCAATGACTTTTTTTGCCATTTTTCTTCCTTTAAACTTAAACTATTTTTTCAACTTGTGAATAGAGAATCTCAACCGGTGTACTTCTACCGAAAATTGAAACATTCAATGTCAGCTTTCCATGAACCATATCGTACTCTTCAACGCTTCCAGTAAAGTTAGCAAAAGGACCTTCTGTAATCCTTACACTCTCACCATTTTCAAAGAAGATTTTTGGTTTAGGAGCACCTTTTTTCTCAGCTTTTTCTAAAATCAAAGCAATATCTTTTTCACTTAAAGGGGTTGGCTTTTTGGATTCACCAATAAAACGTCCCACTTTGGGTAAAGACTGAATCAAATGCCAAAGCGCTGTATCTAAATCTAGTTTTGCAAACGCATAACCAGGGTATAAACTTCGCTCTGTAATTTTTTTCTTACCGTTTTTGACTTCAATAACATCTTCTGTTGGAACAACAATCTGCTCCAATTTTTCTGCTATGCCATGATCTTGAACAAGCGTAATGATTCCTCGCTTAACAGCTTGTTCACTTCCAGCATAGGTTTGAATTGCGTACCATCTATGTGCCATTTCTAAATCTCCTTTCTAAATCAAAGTCGATAAAGAAAAAGACATAATTGCATCAATCAAAGCTAAAAATAGTGAGATAACTGTTACGACGACAAAAACAGAAATGAAAGCATTTCGAATCTGTTCTTTAATCGGAAAAATAACCTTTGACAATTCAGCTTTTGAATGATAATAATAAGCTCTTAATTTTTCCATTTTGCATTACCTCGACTAGTGGCAGGGTAGGAGGGATTCGAACCCCCAACCTGCGGTTTTGGAGACCGTCGCTCTACCGTTGGAGCTACTACCCTATAATAAAAGTTAAGTCAAAAAATCGACTTAACTTTTTAATTTCACTTCTTTGTGAACAGTGTGTTTTTTCAGTCTTGGACAATACTTGCTAAGTTCTACTTTTTCAGTATGCGTCTTGCTGTTTTTTGTTGTTGTGTAGTTGATGTCACCAGTTTCTACACATTTAAGTCCGATTTTAACGGTCATAATATTTCCTTACACAAAATTACATGTAAGGGTCTCCCCTTACATGTCAAAAATTACTTGATGATGCTAGCAACAACACCCGCACCTACAGTTCTACCACCCTCACGGATTGCAAAACGTGTTCCCTCTTCAAGAGCGATAGGATTGATAAGTGTTACGTTGATTTTTACGTTATCACCAGGCATAACCATTTCAGTACCTTCTGGTAAAGAGATAGAACCTGTTACGTCTGTTGTACGTACATAGAACTGTGGTCTATAGTTGTTAAAGAATGGCGTATGACGTCCACCTTCTTCTTTTGAAAGAACATAGATTTCAGCTTCAAATTGTGTGTGTGGAGTGATTGATTTTGGTTTACAAAGAACCATACCACGCTCAACTTGCTCTTTTTTGATACCACGGAGTAAGATACCGCAGTTATCGCCTGCTTCGCCTCTTTCCATTTCTTTACGGAACATTTCAACACCTGTTACAGTTGTTGTTTGAGTATCTTTAATACCTACGATTTCGATAGTGTCACCAATCTTAACAGCGCCTCTTTCGATTTTACCTGTTACAACGGTACCACGTCCTGAAATTGAGAATACGTCTTCGATTGGCATCAAGAAATCTTTATCTGTTTCACGAACTGGTTCTGGAATATATGAATCAACTGCATCCATAAGAGCAATGATTTTTTCACCCCATGCGCCAACAGTACCAGCTTTTGCTTCTTCCAAAGCACGAAGAGCTGAACCAGAAACGATTGGAGTATCATCACCTGGGAAGTCATAAACAGAAAGAAGTTCACGAATTTCCATTTCAACAAGCTCAAGAAGTTCTTCATCGTCAACCATGTCCGCTTTGTTCATGAAAACAACGATGTAAGGAACACCTACTTGGCGTGAAAGAAGAATGTGCTCACGAGTTTGTGGCATTGGGCCATCTGCTGCAGAAACAACTAGAATAGCACCGTCCATTTGAGCAGCACCCGTAATCATGTTTTTAACGTAGTCCGCGTGACCTGGACAATCTACGTGTGCATAGTGACGTTTGTCTGTTTCATATTCAATGTGTGAAGTAGCGATTGTAATACCACGCTCTCTCTCTTCAGGAGCGTTATCAATACCATCGTAATCTTTGAATTCACAAAGACCTTTTGTCGCCAAAACTGCTGAAATTGCAGCTGTAAGCGTAGTTTTACCATGATCAACGTGACCGATGGTTCCAATGTTAACGTGTGGCTTGGTTCTAGAGAACTTTTCTTTTGCCATTTTTTCCTCCGTAGTGAGTTTTTATTTTTAATACATCTTGGTTTTAAGTTATAAAACTTTTGAGTTAATGGAGCTCATAGAGGGACTTGAACCCTCGACCTCTTCCTTACCAAGGAAGTGCTCTACCCCTGAGCCATATGAGCCAACTTAGGTTAGGGCAAACCGAATTTTACATTGTACCAGTCAATAATAACAAAGTGATTTCAGATAAGGAAGAGGGAGGATGTGCTAGTGAACTTGTTCTGTAGTACAGATCAATGCAGAAAAAATTCAACAGCTCCCAGTTTCATATTAAAATCATTGGAGCGGGAGACGGGACTCGAACCCGCGACCCCCAGCTTGGAAGGCTAATGCTCTAGCCAACTGAGCTACTCCCGCAAATGGTGGTGAGAGAAGGATTCGAACCTTCGAAGACATAGTCAGCAGATTTACAGTCTGCCCTCGTTGGCCACTTGAGTATCTCACCGTATTGTTACCATTTTTATTTCTGGTCAAACACTGTTTTTCACAAACAAAATGGAGCTGGTGAACGGAATCGAACCGCCGACCTACTGCTTACAAGGCAGTTGCTCTACCGACTGAGCTACACCAGCACCTTGATTGTGAGGTGAAAGTATAGCTTAAAAGAATATAGAAGTCAATACTTTTATCTCAATTTAGGATAAAATGGACTCTTTTATTCAAGGAGATCGTTTTATTATGAAAGTTCTTTTCTCACCGAGTGAAACCAAAACACGCTTTACATGCCATCCCAAGCTCAATGAAAAAAGCTTTGTATTCCCTTTATTGTATGCTAAACGCATGGAAGTGTTAGCTCATTATAATACCTTTATTCAAAAAGCTTCCTTACCTATGCTTCAAAAACTTTTTGGTCTAAAAGAGGAAGATAAAATTAATGAACTATGTCTTCATCCTATCACAAGCCTTCTTACATGTAAAGCGATTGAACGTTATGATGGGGTTGCTTATGACTATCTTTCCTACCAAACACTTGATGCAGTATCTCAAGCGTGGATTGATAAAAACGTTATGATTTTTTCTAATCTCTTTGGTCCTCTTTTAGCGGA
>CAYTVI010000017.1:29963-32696 GCA_964441765.1 uncultured Sulfurospirillum sp. | reverse complement strand
GCGAATTTGCAGAACTTCAAGAAAAATTTACACACATCCCAGGGGTTGCTATCTTGGGAGGATGTTGTGGAACAACGCCTCAGCATATTTTAGAGCTTAGTAAAAGAGTGGAGGGCAAAAAGCCTTTAGCGCCTCAAGGAGAGATGCCTAGAAGTATCGCCTCGTTGTTTGAAGTTAAAGCGCTCAAACAAGACCCTGCACCTTTTTTAATCGGAGAACGAAGCAACGCTACGGGTTCTAAAGCGTTTCGTGAACTGCTTTTAGCCGAAGATTACGATGGAACGCTGAGTGTCGCACAACAGCAAGTCAGAAGTGGCGCACATGGTATTGATGTAAGTGTGGGTTTTGCAGGAAGGGATGAAAACAAAGACACCCAAGAAGTCGTAAGCCGTTATGTGCAAAAAATCCTTCTGCCTTTGATGCCAGATACCACGCAACTCCCAGCTTTAGCGTGTGCCTTAAAACTCATTGGTGGAAAGCCCATCATCAATTCGGTCAATTTAGAAGATGGTATCGAGAAGTTTGACAAAGTGTGTGCTTTGGCAAAACGCTTTGGAGCGGCTTTGGTCTGTTTGACCATTGATGAGCAAGGTATGGCAAAAAGCAAAGAAAAAAAGGTCGAAATAGCGGAGCGAATTTTTGAGCTTGCTACGAGTAAGCATGGCATTCATGCGGGGGATTTGGTGTTTGACTTACTCACGTTTACGGTGGGAAGTGGGGACGCTGAGTATCATACCGCAGCGATTGAGACCATCGAAGCGATTCGTGAGTTTCACGCACGCCACCCAGAAGTAGGTTTTGTTCTTGGTATCTCGAACATCTCTTTTGGTTTGGCAAAGCATGCCAGAGAGTATCTCAACTCTGTCTTTTTACACCATTGTGTAGAAGCAGGGCTAAGCATGGCGATTGTCAATGTTAAAAATACCTTGCCGATGCACAAAATCAGTGATGTTGATAAAAAAGTGTGTGAGGATTTACTCTTTAACAGACGAGAAGAGGGTGACCCGCTCTTTAAATTTATCGCTCATTTTGAAGGTGTGGTTGAAAATAAAGATGAGAGTGACGCTGCTTACGAAGCGATGAGTACGCAAGAGAAGATTTCAACACTGCTGATTGATGGCGATAAAGAGCGCATGCTTTCTCTTTTGCCAAGTGCCAAAGAGGAGATAGCCGCAGAAGTCATCGTCAATGAGATTTTAATCGATGCGATGAAAGTTGTGGGCGAGCTTTTTGGAAGTGGAAAGATGCAGTTGCCTTTTGTCTTGCAATCCGCAGAAGTGATGAAAGCTTCGGTGGATTTTTTGCAGCCTTATTTACCCAAAACGCAAAAGAGTACGACCACAACGCTCATCATCGGAACGGTCAAAGGCGATGTGCACGATGTGGGTAAAAATCTTGTGGATATTATCCTTAGCAACAACGGGTTTAAAGTTATCAATATTGGCATCAAGGCAGACTTAGAGCAGTTTTTAGAAGCGATGAAAGAGCACAATGCCGATGCCATAGGCATGAGCGGTCTTTTGGTTAAGTCCACCAACGTGATGAAAGAAAACCTTGAAGCGATGCAAAAGATGGGCATCAAAATCCCTGTTATTTTAGGTGGAGCCGCACTCACCGATAGTTTTGTGGAGGATTTTTGCCGACCGATTTACGATGGACCGATTTATTATTGTAAAGATGCGTTTGAGGGCATTACGGCGATGAGTCGTATTGAGGCGAAAAACTACGATACGGACTTTGGTCGCAAAGTCTTAGAAAATGCGGTGATGAAAGCCAATAAAGAGACAAAAGAGATCCCGCCGTTTGCTGAGCTTAAAATGCCAAGCCGCACCCTCAAAATCCCAACACCGCCTTTTTGGGGCAGACGTGTTTTAAAAACCGATGTCAAAGAGTTAGCATACTCGTGGATAAACCACAAAATCCTTTTTGCGCAACGTTGGGGGTACAGTGGAAAAGGGCAGAGCAAAGAGGAGAAACAAAAACAGCTTGATGAGGTGTTGTGGCCTACCTATGAGCGTGTGAAAGCCGATATTGAGCGTTTGGGACTTTTTGAGCCAACGCTGATTTATGGCTATTATCCTGCGCGCTCACATGAAAATGAACTTTATCTTTTTGATGAGAAAGAGGGCTACTTTAGCGAAGAACAGGTGTGTCGTGAGAGTATCGAAGTGGTGAAAGAGCGTGCCATCAAAGTGTTTGATTTTCCTCGTCAAAACAGAGCGCCATATCGCAGTTTGAGTGATTTTATCCATTCTGAGCGACACGATGTTTTAGCACTGACGTGTGTGAGTGCAGGAGCGAAGTTTTCAGCGTACGAAAAAGAGCTTTACGATGCGGGCAATTTTACCGAGTACTTTTTTGTGCATGGATTAGGCGTAGAGTTAGCCGAAGCCTTAGCGGAAATCGTACATAAGCAAATACGCCTAGACCTTGGCATCGCCGAGCATGAAGGACACAGTTTACGAGATGTACAGATGAAACGCTATCATGGTTGTCGTTACTCGTTTGGCTATCCTGCATGTCCAAATTTGGAAGATACGAAAGTGATTTTTGAGCTGTTACGCCCTGAAGAGTTTGGTATCAGCTTGAGTGAAACGTACCAAATCCACCCAGAACAAAGCACAACGGCGATCGTAATGCACCATAAAGAGGCACTTTACTTCAACGTCTAAGAGGAGTTTACATGGCACGAGTGGTTATTTTCTCAGGAGCTGGCATCAGTGCTGAGAGTGG
>CAYTVI010000017.1:26545-29863 GCA_964441765.1 uncultured Sulfurospirillum sp. | reverse complement strand
TTACACTTGCACGGCTTTTTACCCAGACTTCGCTGTGAGAAGTGTGGGCAAACTGAACTTATCGGCTATGCGAAACAAGATAGAACGCTTACATGTAAAAAATGTAGTGGCTCTTTTCGCCCCGACATCGTTTTCTTTGGCGAAGCCGCTCCAATGTACGAATACCTTTATGAAGCGATGGAAGAGTGTGAGTTCTTAGTCATCATTGGCTCAAGTGGCAATGTTGTTGCGATGGATCATTTTGCTTTACATGTAAAGCATTCTATCCTCAATAATTTAGAAAAAAGTGATGCTATTAATGAGCGGGTTTATGGCAAAGTGCTGTATAAAAAAGCGACTGAGGCAATCGATGAGATAGTTGGAGATGTGGAGAGGTTTTTACATACTCTATAAATGCTAGGAATAAATTTTGCTTTTTTTTACCCAAAAGCAGGAGTCATAGCATGATTAGTTCTTCAACCAACGACGTTACTGCTTCATATGGTACACCGTCAAAAAGTGTTAGGGTGACTGACCCTCAAACAGGCGTCGAGCATATTGCGTATTATGGGTATGCTTATGATGCATCAAACGAATCGTTGAAACCGACATCAACGTATGGGTTTATGCAGGCATTGGCGCAAATGTATGATTCTAGTAATATGAGTGAAAACGATTTGTCAGCAATGGCAGATACGCTAACGCAAGAGGGTTTTTTGAAAAATTCTGATGCTGAAAAAATGAAACTAAGCTACAACGATTTGTCTCAATTGCTTCATTTAACGGATACAAAAATTGATAGTAATCAAACCATTGATTTGCTGTCGCTTTATAAAGGTATGCAGTCAAAACTTGGTGATAATCAAACGACGCAAGCCAATATTTTAGCAACGAAGATTGACGCATTGCAAGTCTTGGAAAATATACAAAAGAATCGTCCAACTGATATTTATGTCGAAAAAGTCTCTTTAAATTCACTGTGGGGATAAAAAAAGACAGGCTACAAAAAAATTCACAATAATTAAACACCTTTACATGTAAAAATACTCTCATCTTCCAAAAACTTCACGGAATAGTTCTTGTATAAGGTTTTGCACTCAAATATATAAGGATACTTCATGTCAATTTTGCAGTTTATTAAAGAGAATGATTTAGCGTGGCAACCTTCGTTTAATGGTGAGCTTGCTCAAGGGTTGGTTGGATACAGAGGTGCGTTAATCGTAGAAGAGGGAAAACAACTCTCACCTGATAGAAAGTTGCCTCCTAAGGTGCAAGCCAAGCAAGTTTTGCTTGTGGCGAATGAGACAAAAGTGACGTTTTTTGCAGCTGAATTAGAGAGCATTTTACATTTTGAAGCTTTCTTTGAAAAGTATAAGGCATTTTTTACGTCTGAAACTTTGATGGTGTTGTATGTGACGGACTTAGATAAAAACGGTACATTTAGCTATGAAGATGTGAGCGTAAACGCTTACTCTTTAGCGGAGAGTTCCGTGTGGAATGAACTGTTAGAGCTCTCAGGATTAGATAAGAGTGAACTTAAAAAGCTTGACAATAAAACAAAGATAGAGGTGCTTTACGAGGGACTTTTAAAGACAGATTGTGCGGCAAAAGCGATGAGTTTTGAAGAGGTTTTGAGCTATAAGGGCGAGAGTTCAAAGAAGATTATGGGTGCGGTGTAAGCGGTGAAGAGGCTTTACATGTAAAGCCTCTTTTAACGTTAATTTATCTTCGCTTTTTCGAGTTTTTTCTTCTCTACTCTGATACGGTCTTGGAACTGTTTACTTCTATCTTTGGCAAAGATTTGCATGTCTTCGACTTCATCCATCTCATCTACGATTTCAACACCGAGTAAAGTTTCGATGGCATCTTCAAGGGTGACGACACCAGCGGTTTGTCCGTAGCTGTCAAATACGATAAAAAGGTGTGTTTTACGCTTAACGAATTGGTCGATGAGGTTTGGTACGGGAAGGTTTTCCGAGACCATATGCACTTCGTGTGAAATACTCTCTAAGGTTATGGTATCGTGGTCTTCGACACTTTCTTCTAAGATGCGTTGGTTAAAAACGACTCCTACAACATCATCTAAGGTATCACCAAAGATAGGAATACGTGAGTGAATATACATACGGTCATCTTCGATGGCTTCTTCGATGGTCGTCGATGAAGGTAGCGCAAAAACAACGCTTCGTGGCGTCATAATATCTTTAGCTTTTATGTTTTTGAGTTTTAAAAGGTTTTCAATGAGGTCACTCTCTTTACTTAAAATCGCACCCTCACGTTCACCCATAGCGACAACTGCCATGATTTCATCGCGTGAAAAATTATTGTGATGTTTTTTGTTCTTGGAAATCATATTGGTCAAAAGCGATGAAATCCACGTAAAAGGCGTAGTGATTGTCACGAGAAAATCAATAATATACGCAGAAGGAACCAATAACTTTTTCCAATACAAAGCGCCTACTGTTTTAGGAATAATCTCTGAAAAATAGAGAATCAACAATGTCACCACAAAGGCAATAGCGGCTTGCCACTCTTCACCAAAAAGCACTTGCGCTTGCGCACCCACACCCGCAGCACCCATAGTGTGTGCAAAGGTATTGACAGTAAGAATCGAAGAAATGGGCTTGTCGATATTGGACTTAAGCTTTTTGAGCATAGAAACAGCTTCTTCATTTGACTCTTTTGGCAAACTTTCGATGTAAGAGTTGGTGCTTGAGAGCAGTACGGCTTCAAGAACAGAGCATAAAAACGAGATTAAAATCGCGATAGAGAGGTAAATAATGAGCAATGTCACAGGAGAGCTCCTTGTGAACTAAACGTTAAGCTACACGAGTCTGGGTCGCTTTGGGTCATTCAATATTCCTTATAAAATTTTTTTGAGGGATTATTATAGCATATTTTAATTACGGCTTTTTTTGGGTTCGAAGCGAAGTGATAAAGAGTTGACACAATGGCGTGTGTTTTTAGGGGTTAAAAACTCTCCTTCAAAAACATGTCCTAAGTGTGCGCCACACGCGTTACAAAGGATTTCGATGCGTCTGCCATCTTTGTCAGTGATACGTTGGATAGCTCCTTCTATTTCATCATCAAAGCTTGGCCAACCACATCCTGAGTTGAACTTGTCACGTGAATGGTACAACGCGGTATCACAACGTTTGCAGTGATAGGTACCTTCTTCATAAAAACTATTGTAGTGCCCAGAAAAAGGCATTTCAGTACCTTTGTGAACGATGATGTACGTTTCTTCGGGTGTTAAGTCATTGTATTTCATAAAGGTTTCCTTCGTTTGATTAAAAATGAAGCAAGAGAGACTCAAAAATCTTTTTACATGTAAAGATT
>CAYTVI010000017.1:4250-26445 GCA_964441765.1 uncultured Sulfurospirillum sp. | reverse complement strand
TTTACATGTAAAGATTAGCTTTCACTTTTTGTCATCATTCTTAGTTTCTCAATAAATGTTTTTTTCCCGATGAAAGCGAGCATATCGTTCTCTCTAATTTTGTAGGTTTTATCGACATCAAATTTCCAGTTATCGCGTGTTTTACAGGCTATGAGGTGAATCTCATTTTCAAACATACTCTCAAGTTCTTGAATCATTTTACCCATAAGTGGCTTTGGTACTAAAAATTTAGCGATTTTGATGGTACTGCTAAAATCCACTTGGTCGATAACAACGTTTCCCACAAGATTTTCTACCAATTTACGCGCAGATTCTCGCTCAGGATAGATGATTTTAAAAGCACCTAGTCTGGCTAAAATTTCGCCATGTGTTGGTGTGATGGCTTTAGCGATGATATTTTTATTGTCCAACTCTTTGAGCGCCATCAGCGTTAAAATACTTGCTTCGATATTTTCACCAATACTGATGATGACGGTATCTAGTCCTACAACCCCAGCTTCTTGAAGTGCTTTAATGTCGGTACTGTCTAAAATAAGCGCATCTTCTACGTATTCACTAATGACTTGGATTTTATGTGGATCATTATCGATGGCAATGATATCCGCACCTTGTTCCGCTAAACTTTTTGCAATGTTAAATCCAAATTTTCCAAGGCCAATAACGGCGTATGTTTTCATAATAAAATCCTTCCCTCAGGGTACTGTATGTGTTTTGTTTTTTCTTTACCAATGAGTAAAAATCCAAAAGCAAAAATGCCCATTCGTCCAATGAGCATTAAAAGAATGATGATAGATTTTCCAAAGCTATTAAAGTTTTCCGAAAAGCTTAAGATATCGCCATTGCCCACCGAAACGCCCACGGTACAAAAAGCAGAGACCACTTCAAAAAGCGTTTTCATAAAAGGAGTGTGTTGGGTTTCGACCAAAAGGAGGGTTGCTAAGATGGTGATAAATGAAGCTACGATAATAATGGCAGAAGCGCGATTGATGATTTCAGGGGTGATGGTTCGCTTAAAAGCATGGGGTGCTTGGTTGCTCAGTTTCATCGTGTGCAGTGTTGCGATGATAAGCACGGCGACGGTTGTGATTTTGATGCCTCCTGCGGTACTTCCCGCACCTCCTCCGCTCATCATATAAAGCGTTGAACAAAACAAAGATGCATCGCTAAGTTGTGAGAGATCTAGGCTGTTAAAGCCCGATGTCCTAAAGTTGACCGATAAAAAGAAACTATTGAGCAGTTTTTGATAGACGCTTAAGGAGGCAAAAACACCCTTGTTGTCCCATTCGATGGCAAGGAAAAGCACCATGCCAGAGAAGAGCAAAATGAGTGTTCCCCATAAGGTGATCTTGGTGTGGGCAGAGAGCATGAATTTTTTGCGAGACGCCTTAAAATAAAGTTCAACCAAAACAAGATAGCCAATACCACCGATAATAATCAATAAACCAATCGTGCCAATCGTCGTAAAATCGCTGTTATACCCAACCAAACTATCGGTAAATAAAGAAAACCCAGCATTATTAAAAGCGGAGATGGCATGAAATATACCTTGCCACAAGGCTTTTGAAAAAGGCATGTCCATCCAAAAACGAACGGTTAAGATGGCTGCACCGAGGGCTTCAATCAAAAAGATAAAAAGAAATACTTTTTTTAAGAAATCTTGAATATCTGAATTGCTTGAATAATTGAGTGAGTCTTTTGCCAGTGTCTTTTCGTGGATGTTCAGATTTTTTTTCATAAACAAGAAAAAAAGTGTCACGATACTCATATACCCTACACCACCGATTTGGATAAGGAGTAAGATGATGGATTGACCAAAGAGGGTAAAATCTTCAGAGGTGCTTTTTACAATGAGTCCTGTCACACAGGTAGCAGAACTGGATGTAAAGAGTGCGTCGATGAAGCTTAGTTTTCCGATGTGCGCAAAAGGGAGCATGAGTATCAAAGCACCAACGAATACAACCAGAAGATAGCTAATAAAGATGATTTTGAGTGTTTTTTGATTCATGTATCTCTTTCGTGTGTGCATGAAAAGCGATATCCTATGCTTGCTTCTGTTGTGATGTAAAGCGGTCGTGTAGGATTTTTTTCGATTTTTTTACGTAAGGTGTTGATATACGTTCGTAAATATTGCATCTGATTTTGGTAGCCGACACCCCAGATTGTTTTTAAAATGTGCTGATGCGGTAGTACTTTGTTGGCATTTTGCATCAAAAAAGAGAGTAGGTGGTACTCTGTGGGGGTCAGCTTTAAAAGTGTACCATTGAGCAAAACTTCTTTACATGTAAAATCAATCGTAAGCTCTTTACATGTAAGAATATTAGGTACATTTTCTTGATTTGTACGCCTAAGCGTTGAGCGAACGCGCGCTAGTAATTCATGGGTTGAAAAAGGTTTTGTGACGTAGTCATCTGCGCCCATATCCAGTGCTGCAATAATCTCTTTTTCATCACTACGTGCGGAGAGGACGATGATAGGTGTTAGGCTCTTTTTACGTATGAAAGAAATCAAGCTTTTCCCATCACCATCAGGAAGCCCTATATCTAAAATGAGCAATGCGGGATTTTGTGTCATCCATTCACGTTTAGCATGAATCATATCTTTGGCAAGGCGTGTTTTATAACCAAACTCTTCCAAAGAGATTTGAAGGAGCTTTCCTATCGCATCATCGTCTTCAACCAGTAAAATGAGTTCATTGGGTTTCATTTAAAGCTCATTTTGCAGTTTTTTAGGATGTTTGGCAATGGGCAGAGTGATTTCGAAGCAGATGCCGTTGTATTGATTGTACGCACTGATTTTTCCACCATGAGAGGCAACAATGCTATGACAAATAAAAAGCCCGATACCGCTACCTGAAATATCACCTGCATTTTCAAGACGATAAAATCTATCAAACATCGATTTAAGAGCGTGTTCTTTAAAAGGATTGCTCTCGTTAAAAAAAGTGATTTTCACCTTTTTAGGTTCTTGAGAAAGGCGAATAACAATCTGTTTATTTTGATTAGAGTATTTAAACGCATTGTCTAACAAATTAGCAAAAAGACGGTTTATGAGGTTTTCATCGCCCCAGTAAAGCTCAAGATTTGGGCTTACATCGACGGTAACATGGCGTTCAATGTAGGATTCTTCAAAGTCATTGAGTGCAACATTGAGGCAATCTTCTAAATCACACCAATTCATATGAAGTTTCAGCCGTTTGTCTTTAAGACGTGCATTATCTAAAAGATTATTGATGAGGCGGTGCATTTTATCAGAGCTGTGTTTGATATCATCTAAAAGGTTTCTTCTGGTTGCCTCGCTCATTTTTGTGTCTTCTAAAAGGAGCGTTGTTGAGCCTAAAATAGAAGATAGGGGTGTTTTAAGGTCGTGTGAGAGCGTATTGAGAAGAATATCGCGTATCTCATTGGTCTGAATTTTTTGAGCTTGCCATGTGATGATGTACCCCACCAATAAAAAAATAGCAAAACTCCAAAGATAAATAGCATCGTGTACAGTAAAACTATGTACAGGCGGTACATATAAAAGGTCAAAAAGTAAAATAGCACTCAATGCAATCAACGTTGTTGTAAAAAAATTACCACGAAGCGCAACGACAATGATGGGGATGAGGTGAATTAACGCAATATTAACAAGTTCTAAGTTAGTTTGAAACAATTGGCTTATGAGGGTGACACATCCAAGTGTAAGCAAAGCTGTTAAAATATAGTGCAAAGACAATCCCCTAAATGATTTGAGTGTATTATAAGTCAGAATGCATCAAAAAGTTATCAAAATGATTAAGCGCTTTTTGTGTAGAATGGCTTTCCCAAAATTTTAGGAGGAAGAATGAAAAGTCCAAAAGGTTTTAGAGGGAAGTATTTTAGCTTAGCCGCAATACTTGCTTTAAACGCGACCATCACACTTGCATCAAATGTGCAACGTGTTGTTGATACGCAAGAGCAATTAGAGCGTAAAAGTGAAAATGCAACTTCTGAAGAAGAGACACTTGCATCTGAGCTTAGTGCTCCTGTGATGGTGGTCTCAAAAAAGATAAAAGTCAGTGAAGTTGGTGCTCCGTTTGCATCTGAAGTCTACAGTAAAAAAGAGATTCAAAAGTCTCACTCCAAAGATATCTACGAATTTTTAAACACCCAAACCTCCATCTCTACGATGCCAATGTACGGCAATCCTTTTTCACAAAAAATTGATATGCGTGGATACGGGCTAGGAGATGGCTACCAAAATACCGTCATAACGCTTAATGGCAGACGTTTAAACAACATCGATATGTCGCCTCAGCTTCTTTCTGCCATTCCACTGGAGAGCATCGAAAAAATAGAAATCATCAAAGGCTCAGGTTCTGTTGAATATGGTGACGGTGCTAATGCGGGTGCAATTAATATTATGACAAAAGAGTATGAGGGAGCCACTATTCGTTCCTACATGGGTGAACATGGACTTTGGTTTGGTTCTTTAAGCCTTGGGGTAAAAGAAGACAAATTTTCCTTATCAGGTTATATCGATGATTACAGTTTTGATGGTTTTAAAGCCATTGATGCAAGTGGAACAAAAGATGAGAGTTGGAGCCGCAATAAATCACTTCATACAACCTTTACACCTTTTGAGGCATTGACATTGAATCTTGGCAAAACCTTTTCAAAGATGAATGTAAATTACCCCAATGCGCTAAGTCTTGGGCAATATCAAAGCTCTGCTTATAGCATTCCTACACCTTCATGGGGTGTGGATTTTAGCGAACAATTTTACAGTTCAGATGTTTTAAATTACGGATTAAAATATATACTCAGCGATAAGATAAGCGTTGAAGCGCAAGCCTTTGATGAAAAAAAGGTTTCAAATTTTGTCACGTATGCTTCTAAAAGTACGTATGATTATAAAAATTACGATACAAAGCTTTTATACAATGAGGGCAATTTAAAAACACTTTTAGGCTTTCAAGCCTTTGATGCAGAGCGAAAAGGCTCAACCACACTCACCTCAAAAGAGAACAGTGCACTGTATGCCAAAGCGGATTATCAGATGGATAAAAACACCTTTTCACTGGGTGTGCGCCATGAAAATGTGGACTATGATTATAAAAAAGGTGTTACCCACTTAAGCGATGATAGTTCTTTTAACGCATACGATGTAGGGTACAACTACAAATTGACTCCTAAAATGTCACTGTTTGTCAATGTTAACCATTCGTATCAAGCGCCTGATATTGACCGATTTTTCAACGCATTTACCGACACGTTCAATGGCTTTATAGACCCTATGAAAGTCGATACGTTTAATGTGGGATTTAACTATCTCTCTTATCCACACACGTTTAAAGCGACACTTTTTTATGCGCTCATTGACAATGAAATCTATTACAATGCCGCAACATTTACCAACACCAATCTCAAAGAAACAAAAAAAAGTGGGCTTGAAATTTCTGAAAAATATACCCTTTCACACAATCTTTTCACAACGTTTAATTACACCTATTTGGATACAAAGATTGAAGATGACGGTTTAGGCGGCCTGTACAATGGACGCTCTATCCCTGGTGTCTCGCCTCACAACGTCAAAGTCTCCTTAGGGTACAATCCTGTGGCTCCTGTGACATTGCTTGTGTCACACACGTACAAATCCAAAGCGTATGCGATTGATGATTTTGATGGCAGTTTCGGGCGTATGGAAGCCTACCATGTAACGGATTTTTCAGCCACATACACCTATAAAAAGTATGAAGTTTTTGCAAAGGTCAATAATCTTTTTGATGAAAAAAATGGGCTTTTTGTGGATGATGGCTTTTCACTCGGTGTTTACCCAGTCAATTATGAGCGAACCTTTATGGTGGGCTTTAACGCGAGGTTTTAATGAAATTACATTTACGTGCATATCTGTGGTACAAGCTTCTTAACTCTTTGTTTTTTGGTCTCTCCGTGGGAAGTATTTTTGTACTGTACACACCGCTTGAGCCCTCCATCTTTTCATTAGGTGGGATTGCTTTAGCACTTGGTATGCTCGTTGTGGCAAAAGGGTATGAGAAGATGATGCATCTTCTCCCCTTTTACCGCATTACTGTAGCGGTTGAGTGCATAGCTCTTGCTATTGTCATCAGTTTTTTACTTTTTGAATACCATTATGCCAATGCGCTATTTATCTACGCGTCGTATCAACTGACATTTGTCTTTGGAAATTATCTGGTGCGTATGGAAACACTTTTGCTTAAACGCACCACGTTGCTCTCTTTTGCAGATGTTTTAAAACAAAAAGGGTATCTTGTAGGTATGGTGCTCTCGTATGCGTTTTATAAAGCACTAGAGTTTTTAGGAACAAGCGATAAACAACTGCAAGTTTATTATTTACATGTAAGCCTTTTATTGCTTCAAATGGTAATTCTTTTTCTTGTTTTTAAGGCTTTTAAAAGAAGCTAAATCTATTTTGCTTCTTTCCTCTTTGCATTTAGCTACAATAGTCACTCAAATATAACAATTTAAGGAAACTCCTATGAGTGAGGTTGGCATCGCATTTGAAGTGATTATAGGCATCATTCTTTTACTGCTCATCAATCAGTATGTGTACGACAAATATATACAGCGTAAATCATCATTACTGATTAACTATCCAGTTATTGCTAGGATGCGTTATTTGTTTGAACTTTTACGCGAACCTTTGCGTCAATACTTTGGGGAAGAGACTTTTTACGAGTCTCGTGACAAAGTAGACTGGGTTTATAAAGCGGCTAAAAATGACTCTTTGTTTTTATCGTTTTCGGTTTCTGAGCCTTTTAATAAAAGTCGTTTTATCATCAACAACGCCAATCGTGTGTTAAACGATGATGAGGTGAGTCATGATTTTTCAAAGGTGATTGGGAAAACCTGTCAAAAGCCTTACATCACACCCTCAGTTATTGTACGCTCTGCGATGAGTGATGGAGCACTAAGCCCTGAAGCAACACGCGCGTTTGCGATGGGTGCGCTCAAAGGAAAATTTCCTATCAATACAGGTGAGGGAGGACTAACCTCAAACTATTTTTTTACACACAGACCTTATGCTGAGCGTAAAGCCTATCTTAATTGCATCGAGGGCTCATCTTTACATAAGATGTTATATCGTGTTGTGCGAAAACTTTTCAATGGTGCAGTTGCTGCGCGCATGTATCGACAACTTGTCCTTAAAGAGATTAAAGCCAAAGACAGTTATATCTTAGATAATGAGAGTTTACTTTTATACCGTATCAACTGGGACGCTCCTTTGGAAGTTTTCCCAAAAGAAGTGCCTGAAGATATCCCTGATATTGTCTTGCAAATTGGCTCAGGGCTTTACGGTGTGCGCAAAGAAGACCGTACCTTTGATCCTGTGCGTTATGAAAAAGTGATGCGGTTTTGTAAGATGAGTGAGGTGAAAATCGCTCAAGGAGCAAAACAGACGGGTGGAAAAATCGTTGGGGAAAAAGTAACGGAGGATATTGCCTATTACCGTGGTGTTGAGCCATGGAAAGATTTGATGAGCCCCAATCGTTTCCCGTATGCTAATTCTACAGAAGAGCTTTTAGAGTTTATCTCCCAATTAAAAACAATTTCCAAAAAGCCAGTGGGCGTAAAAATCGTCATCTCAAACGCTGACCAAGTCGATGAACTCATCGGTGCTATGAAAGAGCGTTTTGCTAAGGGATTGAGCATTCCTGATTTTATTACGGTGGATGGAGGCGATGGCGGAAGTGCAACGGCTCCGCTTGAACTGATGGAAGGTGTGGGACTAAGTTTGATTAACGCACTGTATCTGCTTGATTTTTATCTAAGAATGCATGGTTTGCGCGAGCATATCAATATCATTGGGAGTGGAAAACTTCTAACACCCGATGATATTGCTATCGCTTTATGTATGGGGGCTGACATGGTAGGCATTGCGAGAGGATTTATGATGAGTGGAGGGTGCATTAGAGCGCGTCATTGTTCAGGAGCCAATGGTAAAAAATGCCCTGTTGGGATGGCGACGCAAGATAAGAAAAAGCGGCTCTCATATCTTGTGGTTCAAAAATCAGAGCATATTGCTAATTATCATACCCAGCTTAAAAAAGGGTTGTGTACCATTATGGCGGTGATGGGGATTGATCATATTTCAAAGATGTCACGCAATAAACTCTCTTACCGTGATGAAAGAGGTGAGCTCTTTTTTGATGTAGACCTTTACTACCAAAACAAAATACACATCAGTTAAAAAACACTTTTTAAAAAGAGGAAACATTTTTTCCTCTTTTCTTCCTTTTCTTTCGCTTTCAACAACACTTTTAAGATATAATTTTTCATGGAGCATACAAAATTGCATTTGAAGGAAAAGGGCTTGAGAAGAGAAGAGAACACACTGTTTCATATGTTTATCAATACGTACGAAAATCATAAAGTGCAAAAAGCGTTTATTTATCGTTTAGCAGAGCAAGAGTTTGAAGTTAGCTATGCGAAACTGTTTGATGATGTTTTGGTTTTGGCACGCGCTTTTAGAGCAAAAAAGATTGAAAAAGGCTCTAAAGTGATGTTTTTATGTGATAACCGTTATGAATGGATGGTAACGGATATGGCACTTGTTTCTCTTGGAGCGATTAGTATTCCACGTGGGTGCGATACCCCAACGCAGGAATTAGAATTTATTCTCACACATTCAGGAGCTGATTTTTTAATTGTCGAAAATGAAGCCATGTATGAACGTCACGAAACGATGCTCAATACGCTTTCCCTTAAAGCCATTTTTATCGTAGAAGCACCTAAAGTGCACTCCTTTTTAAGCAATATCTACTCATACAACGACCTTTTAAAAGACAGAACCATCAGCGATGAAGAGATAAAAGCCTTTATCGGAGGCAAAGAGCTTTTGGATGAAGAAGATATTTTTACGCTGATTTATACTTCAGGCACAACGGGTACACCCAAAGGGGTGATTTTAACCCATAAAAACATCATGTACAACGTTCGTGAACTTCCTTTTCTCATTGCGCTTGAGAGCAGTGATTTGTGGGTTTCTATTCTTCCTTCATGGCATATTTTTGAGCGTGCTGCTGAGTATTTGGCTCTTTCTAAAGGGTGTTGTACGGTTTATTCGACGATTAAAACTTTTGCGAGTGATTTGGAGCAGTATAAACCTACATTGGTTGCGACGGTTCCAAGGCTTTGGGAGTCTATGTACACTAAAATCAACACGGCTTTGGAAAAAAAAGATGCAAAAAAAGCCAAAATTTTTAAAAAACTGGTTGCCATCTCTGCGGCATACAACTATAACCTTCGTGTCTTAAAAGAGGAACTCCCCGTATTTGAGCGTCAGTCATTTATCTTTACATGTAAAGATAAACTCATAGCCTCGTTAAAACTTTTAGCCCTTTATCCGCTCAATGCTTTTGCTAAAAAGAAACTCACCTTAGTCCAAGAAAAGTTTGGGGGAAGGCTTCGTTTGGCGATTAGCGGAGGTGGGGCATTGCCTGATTTTTTAGATGCTTGGATTGATGCGATTGGTATTCGCATCGTTAATGCATATGGTATGACGGAGTGTGCTCCAGCCATTTGTGGACGAGCGCTCAACTGCAATACGTTTTCAACCATTGGCTTACCCGTTAAGGAGACGATTTTAAAAATCGTCAATAAAGAGGGTGACCAAGTAGATGCGGGTGTTGTGGGCGAAATATGGGTCAAAGGCGAGCAGGTGACACCAGGATATTATAAAAATCCTGAAGAAAATGCAAAAAGTTTTAGCAGTGATGGCTTTTTTAAAACAGGTGATTTGGGTAAGCTCACGCTTAAAGGTGAGTTGGTCATCACGGGGCGTTCAAAAGAGATTATTGTCTTAGCCAGTGGTGAAAATGTCGATCCTAGTCGTATCGAATCGACCATATCCATGCTGCCTTTCATCACGGATGCGATTTTGGTAGGGCATACCAAAAAAGGCTTAGGTGCGCTTATCGTGCCTGATTTTGAAAAACTCAAAGAGTATGTGGCTCAAAACTTCAATAAAGTTGTTCATAATATTGAACAAGTGATGGAAGATAAGCACATTGTGGCGAAGCTAAAAAGTGAGATGAATGAGTTGTTGCATCATAAAAGTGGCTTTAAACCCTTTGAAAAACTACAAAATATCCATTTTTTAGAGCAAGAGTTTAAAGCAGGCGAAGAGCTTACCAATACGTTAAAAAAGAAACGTCATGTCATAGAAAAAAAGTATAAAGAGGTTATTGATAAGTTTATACATTAAGTTTTTTTGAGATTCTTTAACATCATCGCATAGAAAGGCAAAATATGGCAAAGGTCATATCTTATGGCGGAGCTGGAATGGTGACAGGTTCGTGTCACCTTCTTGAAGTCAATTCGGTACGAATTTTAATTGATTGTGGGATGATACAAGGCGCTTCTTGGCAGGATAACTATGAACCTTTTGGCTTTGAACCCTCAAGCATTGATTATCTCATCTTAACCCATGCGCACAATGACCACATCGGGCGTGTTCCAAAACTTGTTAAAGAGGGTTTTAAAGGCGAGATTATCGCGACGCAAGCTACCCTTGATATTGCCTATATTATGTTGTTAGACAGTGCAATGTTGCTTCAAGAAGAGTATGAGACGCAGATTCGCAAAGCACTTAGACGTGGGGAAGAGGCGTTGGTAAAAGAGCCTTTATACACCAAAGAGCATGTGGAAGCACTTTTTACATGTAAATTGCGTAAAGTCTCTTATGAGACGTGCATCGATTTAGCACCTTTTTTAACTATTTGTTTGCATAATGCAGGGCATATTTTGGGCAGTTCTTTTGTGGAAGTCAATTATGAAGAAGCGAGTGTGAAAAAAAGTGTTGTTTTTTCAGGCGATATTGGCAGTAAAAACCGCCTTTTACTCAATGAACTAAGCACTCTTGAGCGTGCCGATACGCTTTTTGTTGAATCTACCTATGGCGATAGGGAACATCGCGCGTTGGAAGAGAGCATTGCGGAGTTTAAAAATGCTATCGTACAAACGCTTAAAGAGGGTGGCAATGTCGTCATTCCCTCATTTGCATTAGAGCGAACACAAGAGATTTTATGGATACTTCACCAGATGCACAAAGAGGGACTTTTAGGGCATAGCCATGTTTTTTTAGACTCTCCTTTAGCCATCGAAGCGACCAAAATTTACCACAAATACCCATCCCATCTCAACCAAACCTTAGGTTTACATGTAAATCTTGGCGATGACCCATTTGATTTTCCTCAACTGCGCCATACACTTCGAAAAAAAGACTCCATTGAAATCAATGAAATTGACAAAAAAGCGATTATCATCGCAGGCAGTGGAATGTGCACGGGAGGTCGTGTTTTGCACCATCTTAAACAACGTATTTGGAATCCTAAAAATGCCATTATTTTTGTCGGTTTTCAAGTCAAAGGCACATTAGGACGCGATATCGTTGATGGCGAAAATTATGTGCGTATTTATGGTGAGGATATCAAAGTGCGTGCAAAAATTTATACGATTAACGGACTTTCAGCACATGCGGATCGTAAAGATATGCTCTCTTGGATGCGTACGATGCAAGGGTTACATCATGTCTATTTGATTCATGGTGAAGTGGATAAAATGGAAATTTTCAAACCCTATATCAAAGAGCATTTAGAAGTGAAAGTGCATATTGTTAAACCTAAAGAGGCGATTTATATCTAAAAAGTAAAAAAATATTGACACGATACAGTGTAAAATGGTACACTTAAAAACTTGTAGTTTTAATTTAAAAATAAAATTTAAGAAAGTTATGCATTATGAGAAAAATTTTAGAAAAAATTTCCTTACTACAAGCCTTGATTGGGATGATTGTTTTTTCATTGATTGCCCCTTTGCCTATTCTTATGGGCACATATGTTTTAAATACTTACAGCGCAAAACAAGAAGCCCTCTATGAAATAAATTTAAAAAAATTTAACCTTTATTCGGAAGTTTTTTCAGACTCATTGTGGAATTACTATCCTGAATTAGGACAAAAGCTTCTCAACCAGCTTAGTTTAGAACCTAATCTTGTTTCCATTACAGTGACGGATAGCGATGGCAAACCTTTCGTTTCATGGAAGAGTAGTGTTGCGTATCCCGATGCACAAAGGGTAACATTTGAGAAAATTTTAGAAAAAGATGGACGCATCATTGGTTTTTTTGAAATGCATTTTCATAAAATGGGGATTGTTGAATCTGTGTTGAAAGATATGACCCTTTTTGGTTCTATTTTAGCAATTCAAGCCATTTTTCTCATTATTGTTATCTCATTTGTCTATACGCATAAAGTGATTCGCCCGATTCGACGTTTAGTAGATGATGCCACACAACTTGCCGAACATAAACTTGATAAACCTTTCTTGTGGAATGAACATGATGAAATAGGTGTTTTAGGTGTGGCGTTGGATAAAACGCGTATTAAATTAAAAGAGCTTTTTGAAAAACTCAAAGGGGAAAATGAACGTTTAGATGAAAAAGTGAGGCAACGTACCACCGAGCTTGAAAATGCTAGCCGTTATAAGTCAGAATTTTTAGCCAATATGAGCCATGAGATACGCACGCCTATGAATGCCATCGTAGGTATGTCGCATCTCATTAGCAAAACAGCACTCAATCCTACACAAGCCAATTATATTCATAAAATTAAAGATGCATCGTCGATTTTGTTGCATATTATCAATGATATTTTGGATTTTTCTAAAATTGAAGCTGGGAAGATGGAAGTCGAATCGGTCGTCTTTGACTTGCACAAAGAATTGAAAAAAAGCTGTTCTATTTTTTCGGTTTTAGCCAAAGAAAAAGGGCTTGGATTTGAATCAAGTTTTGTGCATACAAACCGCTTTTTTAGAGGGGATTCACATAAAATTATGCAAATTGTGAATAACTTTTTAAGTAATGCGATTAAATTTACAACGCAGGGCATTATCTTTTTTAACTTGCATGAAGAAAAAGCCCAAAACCAGACAATGCGTTTGGTTTTTAGTGTTCGTGATACGGGGATGGGAATTTCTAAAGAAAGACAAGCACTTTTATTTCAAGCTTTTGGGCAATTAGATACGTCGATTACACGAAAACACGGTGGTACGGGACTTGGGCTTTACATTTGCACACAACTGGCATCGATGATGGATGGCGTCATTCGTGTTCAAAGTGAAGAAGGTAGAGGCAGTACGTTTAGTTTAGAGATAAGTTTACCCACAGCACAAGCGATGGAGCTCCAAAAAGAAGAAAACACAAACCAATTCAATCCTTTACACATTTTACTGATTACCGATGATAAACACTTGAAAGAGACACTGTTTGAGTTTATTCGTTCGTTTGGATTTTTTATTACATGTAAACAAAGTAGCGATGTTGTCTTAGAAGAGTTTAGCGATGTTGAAGAAAGTCCTTATCAGCTCCTACTTATTGACCAGCAGCTTAACAAAAAAAGTGGTATGGAGCTGTTTGAAAAGCTTAAAACACGTCTTGAGGAAGGAAAAATACCATCGGCGATTTTAATCAGTCAAGAAGAAGATATAGAGCTAAAAAAAGAGGCTTTAAATGCAGGATTTAGAACGGTTTTAACCAAGCCTATCAACCCTTCCATGCTCTATGATGATATTACCTCTTTTTGTGAAGTGATGACCCAACAGCCCTTATTTGACCCCTCTCGCATTGACCTTTCCGAGAAAAAAATCTTAATTGTCGAAGACAATGAAGTGAACTTAGAAGTGGTTGTTTATTTGTTGAAAGAGACACAAGCCAAAATAGAAGTCGCTCGAAATGGTCTTGAAGCGGTTGCATTTGCTCAAGATAGAGCGTTTGATTTGATTTTGATGGATTTGCAGATGCCTTTGATGGATGGGTATGAGGCTACGCGCATTATTCGCAATGAGCTTCAACTTCCCACACCGATTGTTGCGATGACAGCCAATGTGATGGCACACGATATTGAAAAGTGCCTCTCTTCAGGGATGAATTTTCACATTGGAAAGCCTTTTGAAATCGAAGATTTCTATGGCACACTTTTAGAAGCACTGCATTTGGGTCTAAGTGATGCAAGTCCTCGTGGTCATATGAAAAAAACGCAAAAACGTGAACGCTTTGATAAGGAAGGTGCAATTAAAAAACTAGGGGGCGCTGAAGTTTTATGGAATAAAACGTTTTGTAGTTTTTACGAACAATACCAAAATGCACCTCACACGTTATCGCATCTCATAAATGAAAAAGATGTGACGACATTGATTGATTATGTACATACCATTAAAGGGCTTTGTGGTACGGTGGGAGCGTATATGTTAAGTGATGAAGCTTCAAAGATGGAGTCTTTTCTCAAAACACATAAAAGTCCTGAAAAGCTAGATACACAAGGCTTTTGTGAGGAACATACAGCTCTTTTTAGCTCTTTAAAACCTCTTTATGAAGTGTTGCAAGAAAAAATACCTTCATCCCATTTTACTTTAGAAGAGTCTTCCTATCACGAAGTGAATGAAATTTTAAATCAATTAAAAAGCGCTCTTGAAACATCGCATATTTCACGCATGAATACACTTTTAGATGATATCTCGACGTACACACAGCTACTGGAAAATAATCATTTTAAATCTATTGTACTCGCGTGTAAAATGTTTGATTTTGAGAGTGCATTGACACATGTGGAAAGTTTGAAAAAGGAGCTGAGTCATGGCTAAAGTACTTATCATAGACGATACGCCAGAATATATTACCATGCTAACGGCACTTTTGCCTGAACATGAGGTCTTCGCGGCAATTGATGGTAAAAAAGGGTTGCAATTAGCCGAGTCTGTGTTGCCTGATATTATTCTTTTAGATATCAATATGCCTTTAATGACAGGGTATGAAGTGTGTCGACGTTTAAAATTAATGAAAAAAATACGTGAAATCCCCGTTGTTTTTTTAACCGCCAATGATGGCAGTGACTTTGAAGAGATAGGCTTTAAGATGGGTGCGGTTGATTATATTTCTAAGCCATTTAATGCGACCATTTTAAAAGCACGTGTAAAAACACATGTGGATCTTTATCAGCTTCGATCCAATTTGGAACGTCAGGTTGAAAGCGCAACAGAGGAGATTCGTAAACTCAATCATGAAATCACCTATATATCAGCTTCTATTGCAGAGTTAAAATCGAAAGAAACAGGACAACATCTTTTACGCGTGTCAGAATTTTGCTATTTATTGAGTAAGTTTTTAGGAAGTGATGAAGCTGAATGTGAAAAGATAAAAATGGCAGCGGTATTGCATGACATCGGCAAAGTAGGGATACCCGATGAAATTTTGAATAAGCCTGATAAACTCGATGCGTCTGAGTGGAGCATTATGCAGAACCACTCAACATTAGGCTATACCATGCTGTGCGATTCTGAGTTTGCATCGATGCGTTTAGCCGCTTTAATAGCACTAGAACACCATGAACGATGGGATGGCAAAGGCTATCCTCATGGAAAAGTAGGCACAGAGATTTCATTGGTAGGGCGTATTTGTGCGATTGCGGATGTCTTTGATTCACTTTTGGATAAGCGTGTCTATAAAGAACCTTGGGAAGCGGAGCGGGTTAAAGAGTATTTTATGCAGATGAGCGGAGAGCAATTCGACCCTGCTTTGTGTGCAATTTTATTAGAAAACTATGATATGTTTATCTACACATGGAAGTCACTTCAACATAACAGGAAAAGCTAATGAAAATAGCGTTTGTGTTACTAGGATTAACCCTTGCATTAGTGGCTCAAACCTTTAACGTCTATACAGAACAGTTGCCTCCTTTTAACTATCTAGAAAAAGATAAAGTGGAAGGAAGTTCAACCAAACTTTTAGAAAAGCTTTTACACAAACATGGGCATAAGATTGCGCAGGACAAAATTAACTTAACGTCGTGGGCACGTGGATATCATGAAGTGCTTCATACACCTAACACGATTCTTTACAGTATGGCACGTACACCTGAACGAGAACATCTCTTTAAATGGGTTGGACCTATCAATACGTTAAGCATAGGATTAATTGCTAAAAAAAGCTCTCATATTGTCATTTCTGAACCAGCATGTTTACATAATTACACGATTGCGGTTATGCACGATACGGCAGCGGAAAAATTATTGCTTGGACGTGGAATGAAAGCCGAGCAGTTAGAGCGATTTTCTAATGTCACATCTCAACTTAAAAAACTGCATGAAGGCAGAGTGGATGCCATGGCATTTGGCATTGAAGCGATGTATGCAATGTTGGAAAAAGAGGGTCTTAATCCTCTAGAATACGAAACTGTATATCTCCTTAGCAAAAGTGATTTGTATTTTGCTTTTCATAAAGAGACAGATAATGCTATTATTGAAGAGCTTAATATAACGCTTAAATTAATGGGTTATTGATATCTTTAGGTACTTTTTAAGAGAGTAAGAGTATAGTTGCATTACATGTAAGCGTGCAAAGGAGTTACGATGCAAGTCAATGCAAACGCCATGTCGTCCATCTCAAATTGGATGAACAACAATTCCCATAATGTTGCTAATGTCAATACTGAAAACTTTAGCGCGACACGCACTACCATGAATAATTCAGGAGATGCTGTTGTCGCACAAAGTGCTAAAACACAAAATGGTACAGACCTTTCTAAAGAAATGAGTGACCAAATCGTGATAGACAAAAGTTTTGAAGCTAACGCTCAGAGTATCAAAACAAAAGATGATATGATAGGATCACTCCTCGATCTCTCCGTTTAGAGAATTAACATCGCATCGCCGTAGGAGAAAAATCGATAATTTTTCTTCACGGCTTCTTCATAAAGTTCTAGCGTTTTTTCTACTCCGATAAAAGAAGCCACTAGCATAATCAGCGTTGATTTTGGTAAATGAAAATTGGTCAAAAGATGATTGACTCTTTGTGGGAGATTGCACGGATGTAAAAAAAGATTACACACTCCTTCTTTCTCTTGATTTCTCACATAATATTCAACCGTTCGTGTAACCGTTGTCCCTACGGCTAAAAGAGGTTTTGTTGAATCAATGCATTTACATGTAAACTCTGGAATGTGATAAATCTCAGCATGCATGACATGCTCTTTGATATGTTCCGCTTCTACGGGCTTAAAAGTTCCTGCTCCGACATGAAGGGTTAAAAAATGAGTCTCATAACGTGTTTTGAGTGCTTCAAACATGGATGGGGTAAAGTGGAGCGATGCCGTAGGTGCTGCAACAGCTCCTTGTTTGTCGGCAAACACACTTTGATAGTCCACACTGTCCTCTTTCGTATCTTCGCGCTTGATATACGGAGGCAAAGGGATATGCCCGATAGTTTCTAAAATATCAAACAATTGTGAGGTGTGGATAGGCATATGGTTTTGAAAAAAAGCTAACGTGCGCATTCCATCATCGTGCAGTTTCACAACACTTGCCATTAAACCTTGTTCAAAAAACAAAGAAGTGCCTTCTTTGACTTTACCTCTGATATAAGCGGTGTAAAGGTTGTCTTGAAGAGGTGTGTTTAAAAGAACTTCTATCTCTCCACCGCTCTCTTTTTTCCCAAAAAAACGTGCTTTAATCACTTTAGTATCATTTAAAATAATCGCCGTATCGGTAGAAATAAAATCAAAAAGATGCTTAAAAAGAGTGTGTGTCAGCGTTTGTGTTTGTCTATCCCAAACCAAAAGCCTCGCCTCATCTCTAGGCTCTATGGGATGCGTGGCGATAAGCTCTGGCGGTAAATGATAGTCGTAGGTTGATTTTAAAAGAGGGTCTATGGTCTTAATCCTCGTGTCTTTCTTCTTCGTTTTCTAAGATATCATCACTTGCATCTTCTGTCTCTTCTGGTGGGACATACGGATTTACAGCTTTTGCAACGAGTATAGAGATGCCATAAAGAAGAATAAGAGGTGCCGCCATCAAAAATTGCGAAAGGACATCAGGTGGTGTAAGCATCGCCGCGACGACAAAGATAATAACGATAGCGTAGCGAAAGAAGTCTTTGAGTGCTTTATCATCGACTAGACCTAATTTAGCAAAAAAGAAGATAATCACAGGAAGTTCAAAAGAAAGACCAAACCCCACAAGAATTTTTGTAAAAAAGCCAACGTATTCGCCAATACTAGGAAGAGCTGTAAAAAGCGCACTACCAAAAGCGATCAAAAATGCAAAGGCTAAAGGAACAACCACATAGTAACAAAAGGAAGCTCCCATTAAAAACATGAGCGTGGCTGCACTGACAAAAGGAATAACCAAGCGTTTTTCATTATCATAAAGACCAGGTGCAACAAAAAGCCAAAATTGCCAAAAGACAACAGGAAGAGCACAAACAAACCCTGCAAAAAAGGCGACTTTCATAGCGGTAAAGAAAGGTTCTTGAACGCCTGTAAAGATGACATTGCTTCCCTCAGGTAAGACTTCTTTCAAAGGTGCAATCATCCATCCTAAAAT
This sequence comes from uncultured Sulfurospirillum sp., assembly GCA_964441765.1. GTDB lineage: Bacteria > Campylobacterota > Campylobacteria > Campylobacterales > Sulfurospirillaceae > Sulfurospirillum. The sequence goes on along the minus strand of CAYTVI010000017.1, from coordinate 8,072 downwards.
AGGCTGCCAAAATGAAAAACAGATAATAAACATAAGAATAATCACGGATAAAGAGATGGAAAGGCGTTTTCTAAGTTCTGCCAAATGAGGTTTTAATTCATCAAACATGCGCTTTTTCCTCTTTTTTGCTCTCGTCCTTAATGCTTTCTTGTGTTAGTGCGGTAGGAGGGGGTGCGTTTTGTTCGTCCAAAGTATAACTTCGCTCACTTGAAAAAGGGGTAACACTTTCTTTGACACTGTTTTCAATTTCTTTGAGGGAATCGTTGACACTTGCCGTTGTTTTTTTAATCTCTTCAAGTTCATCAAACGTAATGACTTTACGTGCGCTTGTCGCCGCTTCTTCAAGTTTTTTCTTATAGGTGAGTGCTTCTTCTTTCAGTTCTTGGATTTTCATCTCTTGCTCAAAAGAACTTTTCACATCGTTGACGCTACTTTTGACTGTTTTAAAAAATTTAGCTATTTTGACCATAGCTTCAGGAAGTTTATCGGGACCCAAAAATAAAATAGCAATAATAGCAATAATTAGAATTTCACTAAAGCCCATACCAAACATAAGACAACCGCCTCGCGTTTTAAAAATTTAAGCCCAAACTATAGCTCAAATTTCATCAAACTAAGATAAATATCTTCAAGTATAGAGTATAATGGCTTTAAACCTAAATAAAGCAAAGGTAGAATGGATGCGTATTTTGAAAGAGACCTTGCGTATTGTGCTGGTCTATTTTATTTTTTCTGTTCTTTGGATTCTTTTTTCTGATGCGTTATTAGAATATTTTATTGACAATGTAAAAATGCTCACGCTTATCCAAACATATAAAGGACTTTTTTTTGTTACGGTAACGTCGTTATTATTATTTGTTCTCATTCGTAGACATATGCAACAACTCTATCACACGCAAGAAAAGCTTCAAGAAAATCAACAACGTTTAGAGTATGTCATCCAAGGGGCTAATTTAGGATATTGGGATTGGGACTATGTGAGTAATAAACAGTGGGTTAACGATACATGGTTACAGTTTCTAGGACTTGAAAGAGCGGATATTAAAGAAGAAGTGACTGACTGGTCCGATGCAATTCATCCAGATGATAAAAATATAGCGCAAAAAGCGATACAGTTTACGATTAAGTATGGGCATCCTTATGTCATTGAATTTCGTATGCGCCATAAAAAAGGGCATTGGGTTTGGATAGAAGGTTCTGGTGCTGTGGTTAAATGGGATGAAGAGAGCAAAAAACCTTTAAGGTTAGCAGGAACGCACCGAGATATCAGTGAGCGTAAAAAAGCGCAAGAAGAGATAACCTTTTTAGCGCTGAATGACCCATTAACAAAGCTTCCCAATCGCTATTTTCTCAAACAACACTTGGTTAAAGTCTTAGAAGAACGTGAAAAAAATGCATTTTTATTTTTAGATTTGGATTTTTTCAAAAATATTAATGATTTATACGGACATTCTGTTGGAGATATTGTCATTCAAGAAGCGGCGGAGCGCTTCAAAGCCTGTCTTTCTAAACACGAATTTATCTCACGCGTGGGAGGTGATGAATTTGTGATTATCACAACCAAGTCACAATCTGTTATTTTATCAGAACGCTTGATTCAAAGCTTGTGTGTTCCTTTTCATATTAACAATGAACAATTTACCTTAGGTGTGAGTATTGGTATTGCTATCGCACCTCAAGATGGTGAGAATTTTGAAGAGCTGTTTAAAAATGCCGACACAGCGATGTATGTGGCTAAAAGCAGTGGTAAAAATCGCTATGCATTTTACACATCCAGTATGACAGATGAAATTCTCTCCACAACGCTCTTAGATAAAGAGATGAAACAAGGTATTGAAGAAGAGCAATTTATACTTCACTATCAGCCTCTCATTGACCTTTCAAGCGATGCAATTATGGGCGCTGAAGTTTTAGTCAGATGGCAACATCCTGAAAAAGGGTTGATTTTTCCAAATGAGTTTATTCCTAGGGCTGAAGAGACACATCTCATTATCCCTTTGGGAGAGTTGATTTTAAAAAAAGCATTTCAACAACTTTTTGAATGGGACAAGCAAGGGATATTTAAAGGTATGATAGCGATTAATATCTCTAGTGTGCAAATCGAACAAGATGATTTTATTGCAAAGATTGAAGCGCTTTGCAAAGAGCTTTGCGTGGATACATCAAAAATTGAGTTAGAAGTGACCGAGAGTTTTCTGATGAAAAACCCCAAAAAGTCTGCTCAAACTCTTCAAAAATTAGAAAATTTGGGCTTTAGTATTGCTGTTGATGACTTTGGAACGGGATATTCATCTTTGAGTTATCTTAAAACATTTCCAATTCATAAACTCAAAATTGATCGATCTTTCATTCAAGATTTACCTGAAGATAAAGACGATAGAGCCATTGTGCGAGCGATTATTTCATTGGCTAAAAATCTTGAGCTTGACGTGTTGGCAGAGGGTGTTGAAACGCAGGCACAAAAAGAATTTTTGATTGAAAATTGGTGTGACAGTGCTCAAGGTTATCTTTTTGCAAAGCCTTTAACACGTGAAGATTTCGAGCGTTTGATTCACAAAAACTAACTTTTAGCTCCTTTTTTGTAAAATACCCCTATTTTAAACCACACACATAGGGCGAAACTTCATGGAAAATTTAGACGCAGTGTTAAAGAAACACAAAATTTCAAAAGACGAATATGCCAATATTCTAAGTATCCTCGGGCGTGAGCCAAACATGCTAGAAATCGGCATTTTTTCAGCGATGTGGAGTGAACACTGCTCCTACAAATCTAGTAAAAAGTATCTTAACGGTTTTCCAACCAAAGCACCATGGGTCATTCAAGGACCGGGTGAAAACGCTGGTGTTATCGATGTGGGCGATGGCATGGCGGCTGTGTTTAAGATGGAATCTCACAACCATCCAAGTTTTATCGAGCCTTATCAAGGTGCGGCAACGGGTGTGGGAGGAATTTTAAGAGATGTATTTACCATGGGTGCACGTCCTGTTGCTAACATGAACTCGCTTCGTTTTGGAAATGTCACCAATAACGATGACGTGTCACATCATCAGCGCTATTTGGTGCGAGGTGTTGTTGCGGGTATTGGTGATTATGGTAACTGTATGGGCGTTCCTACCATCGGAGGGGAGACGTTTTTTGATGAGAGTTACAACGGCAATATCTTGGTGAATGCCTTTACATTAGGTCTTGCAAAAACCGATGAGATTTTTTATGGACGTGCGGAAGGTATCGGCAACCCCGTCGTTTATGTCGGTTCTAAAACAGGACGTGATGGTTTGGGAGGGGCTGTTATGGCGAGCGATAGTTTTACGGAAGCGAACAAAAGCTTACGCCCAACCGTACAAGTGGGTGACCCATTTGCAGAAAAACTGCTTTTAGAAGCGTGTTTAGAGCTCTTTAAAACTGACTACATCGTAGGTATCCAAGATATGGGTGCGGCAGGTCTGACATCAAGTTCCTTTGAGATGGCAGGACGCAGCGGAAGTGGTATGATTATGCACCTCGATAAAGTTCCAGCACGTGAGCAAGGGATGCAACCGTACGAATTTATGCTCTCTGAGTCACAAGAGCGTATGCTTATTTGTGCCAAAAAAGGGTGTGAAGATAAAGTTGTTGAGATTTTTAGAAAATGGGACTTAAATGCTGAAATTATCGGTGAAGTCACCAACACAGGTCATATGGAACTCTTCTGGCATGGTGAAAAAGTTGCTGATATGCCTGTTCAGCCTGTGAGCGAGCAAGCACCGATTTATGATAGACCAGTTAGCGAGCCACGTTATTTAGCGGCTATTAAAAACACGACAATCAATGATTTTGCAAAA
>CAYTVI010000017.1:0-4150 GCA_964441765.1 uncultured Sulfurospirillum sp. | reverse complement strand
GATTGTCTTAATTATGGAAATCCAGAAAATCCAGAAGTCATGTGGCAATTTGCGCAAGGATGTTATGGCATCAAAGAAGCGTGTTTAAAGCTTAATACCCCAGTTGTGAGCGGTAACGTCTCTTTGTACAACGAGACCAATGGCATTGGTGTTTTCCCAACACCGGGTATTGTTATGGTAGGACTTAACGAAGATGCAACCAAAACCCTTCCTTCTTCTTTTCAAAAAGAGGGCGCTTCACTTTATCTCATTGGTGATACACAAAGTGACTTTGGTGGAAGCTTGTATATGAAAGAGTTGTACGGAAAAGTAGAAGGTACATTAGCTCCTCTTGATTATGATAAAGAACTGAAACTTTGGGAACTTGTCATTGAAGCCAATAAAAAAGGCTACCTGAGTGCCGCCAAAGATGTCAATGTGGGAGGTATCGCTATCGCTTTAGCGAAGATGGCAGCAAAAAGTGGAAAAGGCGTTACATGTAATGTTGCACTAGAAGATAGCAGAGATATTTTTGCAGAGAGTTTTTCCCGCGCAATCGTAGAAGTAAACGATGAAGCAAGCTTTGAAGCAATGGCAAGCTCCCTTGGATTACATGCTGTAAAAATCGGAACAGTGGGTGGAAAAACATTTACATGTAATGATGTAACAAAAAGTGTTGAAGCGATTAAAGAGCGTTATTTTAACCGTTTCCAAGAAGTGATTGAACAAGATATCTAAACTTTTTTATGGGGTGTTTTTAAAGCACCCCCTCTTTTTTAAATCGTTACTTGTAACGATTTAAAACGTTCCGTACCCCACAAAAAACGCGATATTAAGACATGCCGTTTGAACAGCGCCATTTTTAGAAGGGCAACGTTTCATGTAGGTATTGATTTTTTTCCCATCTTTGAGTGTTTGTTTTGGAAAGTTAAAATTCATATAGTCTAAGATATTTTTGCCATTAGAATGGTGGATAAACTCAACCGTTCCATCGCCATCAACACGTGTCACAATTCCCACATGGGTGATGTTTTCCGCAACATTGACTTTGCCTTTTGGTTTACGTCGCTCGGTATCTTCAAAAAAGACCAAATCGCCAATATAGGGCAGTCTATTATCATAGGCATTCCCCTTTTTCTTCATCAAGTTATACATAGCACGTGATTTTCTGGCATTGTCAAAACTTGCACTGAGTTCTTTTTCATTGTAAAAAGGGTAACCATTTTTGCTATTGACTAAACTAATATACCCTGAGCAATCCCCTCCATCACGCTTTCCCAAATAACTAAGCGCACTTCTTACTATCTTTTCACGCTGAGTGAGGCTTGGTACGGGGCGTTTGGCAAGCTCTTTTTCTTCTTCTGATACCAGTTGTTCTTTACTTTTTTTCTCTTCTATAAAGATTTTTGGCTCTTTAAGTACCAACGGTTTTTCTTCTTGCAAAGGAGGTGTTGGCAGTTGGGGGGAGGCACAACCTATTAGAAAAAATGCTAAGGCAAAAGCAAAGAGATGTTTCATTTTATAACCCCATATGCACTAAAATAAGCAGGTGATAGGCATTGATGGCTTTGTGAAACGGAGCATTTTTCCATGTAAGAGTTGATAATTTTACCGTTTAAAATAGAAGCATTAGGCTGTGCAAGGTTCATCTGCCCCATAAGATTTTTTCCTTTTGTATGATGAATGAAGTGTACCGTCTCATCAGGGTCGATTTTTGTCACAATGCCAATGTGAGTGATGTTATCCGTACTTTTGAGTTTAGCGTATTTTTTAATGGTGTTAGCAAAAAAGATTAAATCCCCAATTTTTGGTTTGTCTTGATGGAGCCTTTCGCGTGTTTCTAATAGGTTATAAATGGCGAGTGAGCGTCTGGAATCTTCAAAATGCTCATTAAGTTCAGCGTTTTTAAAGTAAGGTTCACCGCTTTCTTTGTTGACAAGGCTTACAAAACCTGAACAATCCCCTCCATCTTTTTTATTGAGGTGTTTCATCGCATTTTTGACAATTTCTTGGCGTTTTGGGGTATCGTCTTTGACCTCTACTTTAGCAAGTTCAGGTGTGATTTGTGTAAACTCTTTTTGGGCACATCCTGTCAAAAGTAGAAGTGAAAGAAAAAAGAGCGCTAAAATGTTCTTCATGCCAATCCTCATATGAAAAACTATAATATTAACCATTTTTTCCTAAAATTTTGGAATAAAAAAGGTGCGCTCAAGCGAATCAAGCCACATATGTGTTGTGTGATTGTAGGTTTTGACGACGACTTTATCGGGAAAAAGGAACAAAGAATTCGTCCAGATGTTCTCTTTGTTCATATCTGTATTGTGAATATTGACCACACGGTTTTCATAAAGATTAATCGCCGAGGCAAAGCTAGGTTCAAGTGGTGAGGTGTGCGTGTGTCCACTCATCCACAAGAAAATCTGAGGATTTTGGGCAATGATGGACTTGATTTTTTTCACAGGCTGTGCGACAAAATTTGGCGTGTTGACCCAATGTTTATAGGTTTCAAGGGTATCTTCAAGGGGAGCGTGAAAAAAGACGATGGTGGGTTTTGTGGCATGGGTTTTGAGCTCACTTTCAAACCATGCAAGCTGTTCTTTAGAGAGTTCTGCAAGATGTTTAGGGTTATCGGCGGAGAGAAAGATGAGAAAATAGGGCTCTTTGTGAAGCGTGTAATACAACCTTGGAAGCTTCAATGTCTGCTTAAATGTGTCAAGTTTTTGCATTTGTGTCTCAAACGTCGCGTGTTTGAGTTTTCCATTTTCATCTAAAACATCTTCATAGATAAAGTCATGATTGCCCGTGATGGGGAAAAGAGGGTGTTTGAGTTTTGAAAAATAGGTTTTGACTGTTTCATATTCTTCACGTGTTCCTGTTTGTGAGCACAAATCACCCAGTGCTACTACCATCTCAACATCGCTCCATTGGTTGAGGGTTTCTAAGACACGCTCTTTTTTTTCAAGGTGTTTGCCTGGAAGGTGAGGGTCACCTAATAAAACGATATGACTAGGTGTTGAGGCAAAGAGTGAAAAAGCGTATAAAAGCCCTAAAAATAGCTTTATCATAAGCTATCCATCGCATTTTGCATACGCTCTAAAATAGCTTGCAAGGTAGCTCTTTGTGTGCCAAAATTAAGCCTAACAAACTGTTTATTTCCAAACGGTTCTCCATCGCTTAAGCCCACGCCAAAAGAGAGAAAAAAGTCATACGGGCTTTTTACATGTAACGCTGAGGCGTCTATCCATGCTAAGAAGGTTGCTTCTTGATTGAGGAGTTTAAGTTTTGGATTTTTAGCGACAAAATCTTGAACCATTTTGAGATTTCCAGATAAATAAAGACGAAGTGCTTTTAGCCACGCATCGCCATCTGTGTAAGCGGCTTTAAGAGCGCAAAGCCCTAAAAGATTGACACCGCCTACCATACTGCCCATCGTTTTTTGAAAATGTTTTCGAAGTTTTGGGTTTGGGATGATGGCAAATGAGGCTTGAAGCCCTGCGATATTAAACGTTTTACTCGGTGCCATAAGCGTAATACTTTTTTGCGCTATTGCCTCATTTAATGATGCGATAGGGATATGTTTTGCCTCAGGGTTTAAGAGCAAATCGGCATGAATTTCATCCGAACAGATGGTAAGGCCATGTTTCAAACAAAACGAACTTAACGCTTCTAATTCTTTACATGTAAAAACCGTGCCGGCGGGATTGTAGGGATTGCACAGCATAAAGAGTTTGCATTCAGGCGTGATGGCTTTTTCCATTGCTTCAAAATCAAGTGTCCAGCGATGGTTCTCTTCTTTCATCTCAATGGCTAAAATCTCTTTGTTCGCATAAGCTGGCGCTTTGATAAAGTGCGGGTAAATCGGTGTGGTGGTCATAACGCTTTTGCTCTCCACACTTAAACAGGCTAAATTCATACTGCTTACCACACCATGGGTAAATAAAATCCACTCTTTTTGAATCTCCCAATCGTAATGGCGTTTTAAAAACGAGATAATAGCATCGTATGTTGCATCATCAACACCGGTGTAGCCAAAAACACCCTCATGCACTCTTTGCTCTAAGGCTTCGATGACACACGGAGGGGATTTAAAATCCATATCAGCGACCCACGCTGGGATGACATCTTGCCCTTTGTATTTATCCCATTTCTCGCAAGAACTTTTACTTCTATC
>CAYTVI010000016.1:0-33111 GCA_964441765.1 uncultured Sulfurospirillum sp. | reverse complement strand
GCTTCTTTGGCAGCTTCTGCTTTTTGAATGCCACCTTTTGTATAGGTGGTGATGTATTCATGTCCAATGAGATAATAGTCATGATTGCCAAAGACTAGAATAATCTCTTGATAAAAAGCTTCTTTGAGATGTTTAAGGATATGAACATTTTGTTCAATACTGTGTCCAATATCTCCTGCTAGGATTAAATAATTCCCTTTGGGTTTAAATGTACGCCAAAAACCAATCACGGCATCTTTAGAAGGAAAGAAGGTAGGGCTTTGTGTATGAGGGTATCCAAACCAGCTATCAAAATGGGTATCGCTGAGAATATCAATTTTCATGAGAAGTCATTTCCTTATTTAAGCTATCTAGCAGAGCTTTAAAGGCATAAACCGTGTGTGTTCCACACCAACATTCACACAACGTTTATCTTCATTGATTTTAGAGTGAATATGCCCATGATAATTTAAATTACAGTGACACCAATCAAACAATGTTTCTAATACTGCTTTTCGTTCATTCTCAATCTCTTTGGCATACACATCATGATAAAAGCAGGGGTAATGGGAAAATAGAATACGCTTACCTTGAAAGTCTTGAATCCAACAGATGCATGAGTCTAAAAGTTCGTGAGAGAAAGTACCTTGTAAGCGTTGTTCAATCACTTGTTTTTCTTCCAAAGGGATATCAAGCACAATGGAATCAATCACTCTTTCAAAACCATGTTCTTTTAAAAACGCACTGCTTTTTTTAAAATCATGATTACCTTTGAGAAGTGTAATCTTTCCTTTAAGAACTTTGGCATAATCCCAACCTTTGGATTTAAAAGCAAAATCACCTAAGTGCCACACTTCATCTTCTTGACTTACAGCACTGTTCCATAAATCAATCATCATTTCATCATCAATACTCTCACGTAACGGTTCATAGAGTTTAATATTGTCATGACCAAAATGGGTATCAGCAATAATGAATAATGACACAAAGTGACCTTTAAAATAAACGAGATGAATTTGCAGTTATTGTAACGAGGATATGATGAGGGCAATATTAACCTTAAATTTGTGATAGTTAGAAAATTTCTTATCATTTAGCTTTATCAGCATCTCTTTTGGCTTTATTTTCTGCACGTCTTCTCGCTTCGGCACCAGAGATGACTGCCACAGGTTTTTCAACACGCACTTTCTCTTTTAATGGCGGTTTTGCTACTTCAAAATACATACGCTCAAACGCCATAAATGCATTTAACACAATCGCCACAGATTTGTATGCTTTCGACATTGGATGTTCATACACATTGATGGTAAACTCATCCATAAAAGGATTGATCACTTCGGTAAATAAACAGTGCTGAAGATTGTCGTATTCTTTATTTCCTTGCATAATGAGCTCAATAAGCTCATGCATAAAGGTGAAGATAAAACCAACGCTGTCTTCATTCTCTTTGAAGTGGTTTTCATCACGTCTGATTTTTGTTTTGGCTAGGAAGTTTTTAACGGCTAAGCGTTGGTGACCGCTTTCAACGCCTTCGTCATAATATGAAGCGGTATTGCGAACAACTTTATACCCTGGGTTGTGGAAAATATCATCATACTCTTGAATGAGTGCATCTTGACCGTAGGTTGTTAAAAAAGCATGAATTTCTTTGAGTGCTTCCTCTGAATTTTCATCCATTGGATTTTTAATCATTACATCAAGTGCTTCATTCATTCCTGCATAGCGTTGTTCACTTGTCGTAAAAACAAACATTTTGCTCAAAAAACCATAGTAGAGTGAGCGGGCTTTATTAACGGATTCTTTATTAATCATTATAATTCCTGGCCATTACTTATTTTTCTATAGGTGTAATATTTGAAAAAATTTCTTTGAATTTTTCATTTGCAAAAGCTTCTATATCAGCTTGAAGTTGTCTATATTTCATCATAAAATCTTTAGCCATAGGAGTGAGAGTTGTTCCACTAACAGAAGCATTTCCTTGCTTTTTTTCAACCATTGTATTATTGATATTTCGCTCTAAGAGTTGTACATGATTCCATGCTTTTTTATAGTTTATACCCATTTTTTCAGATGCTTTAGAGATAGAACCTTTTTGTTCGATGAATTCTAATATTTCTGTCTTTCCCTTACCAAAGAGCAGTTCACCATCTGCATTTTCGATCCATGTTTTTGTTTTTACACACAAATGTGGGGGTATAGACTCTCGTTGGTTTTTAGTATCTTCATTTATTGTTTTCATAAACATCCTTTTTATATAGAGAAGCCATTTTTTGACTTCTCTTATTCTCATATAATCCTAGAACTTACCCTGATCTTTGAGTTTTTTATACCATGTGCTGTGAAGAATCTTGATCTCTTCTTCTTCAACATACCCTGTGATAATACTATGAACCGCACCTTTAATGGCGAACATAGACATATACACATGGGTAATGAACAGTGCAAGGACTGCAAAGCCCATAACGTTATGGATAATCGCTGCTGCTCTTAGAAGATCGATTTGACTCATGCCTGTTACGTTATGGAGCATCTCCATCTTAAAGTCTAAGAAGTACATCATCGCACCACTAAGAATCATGGTGATACCACCTAGTATTGCTACCCAGTACCACATTTTTTGACCCGCATTAAACTTACCTGCTAAGATAGGTTTTTTCTCTTTCGATAAATAACCACCTAGGATCATAAACCATTTAATATCATCAAGGTTAAAGAGTGCTTCTTTAAGCCACATGAGTGCCATAGGAATGACAACAATGGTAAATGGAATGGTAAAGAGTCCATGAAGGTTTTTTGCCATTCTTACAAAGGTTCCTCCCCCAAAGAAGTCACCAAAGATGATGATAAATCCTGTTGGGATAATGACCAAAAAGCTGACTGCTGCTACTTGGTGAACAATACGGTTATACAGATTAAAGGCATAGTATTTTTTCTCACTATGAGGAAATACTTTAGGTCCAATAATCTTATAATGAAGAAAAAATGCTCCAGGTACACCTATGAGGACACCTAAGAAGATCCATGCAAAGTATTTATGCTGTAACATGGTAAACAAAGGTCCTAATTTCAAAGACTCTTCTTGTCCGTATCCCAAGATATTTTGAATGCGCATCTCACCCCAGATTTGGCTATCCGTAGCAAATGCTACGGTAGCTAAACCTAGAAGCGCAATGAGTGCGTAGATATACTTTCTCATTGCTGCTCCTTTCATTTATTTTTATATGCTTTATCCCATCCGTAAGGAGAGTTGGAGCCTTTTCCACCACGAGCCATAACACGCGCTCTAAAGACGTTTGATACAGATTCAGCGTCCCCTACTAAAAGTGCTTTTGTTGAACACATTGCTGCACACACTGGTACTTTTCCTTCAGCGATTCTATTTTGTCCGTAAAGGTGTCTCTCTTTTTCTGAGTTCGTTTCCAACGGTCCACCTGCACACATCGTACATTTATCCATCGCTCCCTTAGCACCGAACGCGCCATCTCTTGGGAACTGTGGAGCACCAAACGGGCACGCGTACAAGCAGTAACCACAACCGATACATTTATCTTTATCATGAAGAACGATACCGTCTTCTCTGATATAGAAACAATCGACTGGACACACTTGTTCACATGGTGCATCAGTACAGTGCATACATGCAATGGATGTACTCATCTCTTTACCAGGAATGCCTTCATTGATAGTAACAACTTTACGTCTGCTGATACCTACTGGTAGTTCATGCGCTTCTGCACACGCTACTGAACAGCCATCACACTCTATACATCTGCTCTCATCGCAGTAAAATTTCATTCTTGCGTATTCCATCTCTCTCCCCCCTACGCTTTTTCGATGCGACATAGACCCGTTTTTGTCTCGGGAATTTGCGTCATAATATCATAGCCATAACCAACCACGGTGTTAGCCGACTCACCTGTTGCGTAAGGTTTTGTACCTGTTGGATAGTTTGCACTTAGATCTTTACCTTGGAATTGTCCCATATAGTGGAATGGCATAAAGATCGTTTTTTCATCCACTGTGCGGGAAAATTTCGCTTTAACACGAATACGCGTTCCCTCAACACCATAAACCCACACCATTTCGCCATCACGAACACCAAGATTGAGTGCTGTATTTGGGTGAATGTCCACAAACATTTCAGGATTGAGTTTTGAAAGGTATTTAGAAGCTCTAGTTTCTGCTCCAGCTCCACTGTGTGTGACCAAACGACCCGTAATCATAATAAGTGGGAACTCTTTGGTGTAATCTTGTCTTGTTTGAGCAGAGATATACTTCGTATCAACCCTAAAATGATCTTTTTTATCAGGGTAGGTCGGGTACGCTTTGATCATCTCTTGGCTTGGTGAGTGAATAGGCTCTCTATGAAGTGGAATTTGATCTGGGAAGTTCCACGCTTTGGCCCTCGCTTTTCCATTACCATATGGGCAAAGTCCTAATGCAATTCCTTTTTTAAGCAAGATACCGCTTAAATCTGTCGCAAAGTTTTTACCAGCAACAATGGCTTTTTCCTCTTCAGTAAATGTTGCACCTGCTTTTTCTAATACTTCTAGGCTAAGTGGTGCGTGACCTTTAGCAATCGCTGAGCCTTTAGGCGCACTGCCCTCACCTGCTAGAAGGCTCACACCATCTTTTTCAACACCCCAGTTTAGACGGAATCCCATACCGCCATCACTGACAGGTTTATTGACGTTGTATAAAATCGGGCTACCGCTGTGGGTTTCATTCCAACATGGCCATGGAAGACCGTAGTATTCACCTTTCATTGGTCCCATTCCCGCGATGCTCACCTCTTCAAACATATGCCAGTTTTCTTGATGTTTTTTCAAACGCTCAGGAATATGTCCACCCATACCGATGGAGCGAATACCACGTGCAATTTCGCGTGTTGCATCTTCTGGCCACGTAAAGTTTCCTTTTCCATCGCCCAATGCTTTTGTATATTCATCGTAAAAGCCTAAACGTTTGGAGAATTCAAACATGATGTCTTGATCGGCTTTGCACTCATACTGAGGCTCAACAACTTTGCTTCGCCATTGCACATTTCTTCCCGTTGCGGTTACGGAGCCACTGGTTTCAAATTGCGTTGCAACAGGGAGGATAAAGAGGTTATCTTTACGATCTGTCAAAATAGCCGCATCATTGATAAAAGGATCTGTAATAACGAGAAGCTCAACGTTATCAAGTCCTTTTTTGACCTCTTGAAGTTGTGCTGTAGAGGTAATACCACAGCCCATAACCACAAGAGCTTTTAGATCGGTTCCGCCATTGTAAATTGCGTCATTTTTCATGACACCTTCACTCCAACGAGCCAGAGTAAAGCCGTTTTTAGTCATCAACTCTGGGCTTTTGAAACGAGCTTTAAGCCATTCATAGTCTGTTTTCCAGACATTTGAAAAGTGTTTCCATGCAGGTTCTGCTAAACCGTAGTAGCCAGGAAGTGTCTCAGAAGAACAGCCCATATCAGAAGCACCCTGAACGTTATCATGACCTCTAAGAATATTACAACCACCGCCTTCAACGCCCATATTGCCCAAAATCATCTGCAAGATTGGTCCTACACGAGTATTCCCCGTACCAATACTGTGTTGTGTCCAACCCATTGTCCACACTAAACAGCCTGGTTTTGAGGTAGCAAAAAGTTTTGTCACTTGGTAAAGCTCTTCTTCGCTGACACCTGTTACTTTAGAAACCACATCAGGTGTCCATTTCTCAGACTCTTTGAAAACATCTTCATAACCATAAACGCGGTCTTGAAGGTATTTTTTATCTTCCCAACCGTTTTTTAAAATCAAATGAATCATTCCGTAGATAAACGCGATGTCTGTACCTGAACGTAAACGTACATACATATCTGCTTTTGCAGCCGTTTTAGTAAAGCGAGGCTCAACAACAATCAACTTTGTGTTGTTTCTCTCTTTGGCTTTTAAAAAATGTTGGAAACCTACAGGATGTGCAACCGCAGGATTCGCGCCCATAATAAGGACTGCTTTAGAATTTTGAATATCACCCAGTTGGTTGGTCATCGCACCATAACCAAAGGTATTGGCAACACCTGTTACGGTTGAACTATGGCAAAGTCTTGCTTGGTGATCGATATTATTGGTACCGTAAAATGCTGCAAATTTACGAAGATAGTACGCTTGCTCGTTGCTCATTTTTGCAGAACCTAAGAACATCGCCGCATCAGGGCCATGTTTTTCACGAATCGTTTTGAGTTGTGTACCGATTTTAGTGTACGCATCTTCCCAAGAAATACGTTTCCATTGACCACCCACTTTTTCCATTGGATATTTGACACGCACTTCTGAGCGAATCATATCGATCATGCCCGCACCTTTACAGCAGTGTCCACCAAGGCTAAGTGGATGATCTTGTGCCACTTCTTGACGAACCCATACACCATTATGAACCTCAGCGATCACACCACATCCTACAGAGCAGACGTTACAAATGGTTTTGACCATTTTAGAACCTGGATAAGGATTTTTGACCTCTTCTTCTGTAGCAGCACGTGTAACTTTCTCACTTGCGAACCCTGAAGTTGCCCCAAATGCACCTGCGATGGCTGCCATTTTAAGGAAACTTCTTCTTCCTACTTTAGCATTTAATGCCGTTGTTATTTCACTCATTGATCTCTCCTTTCTTACAGAGCAGACTTATAATAGTCTTCCCAGGCTTGAGTTTTTTTATAGGTAATCTCTTTCTTTTTAGATTTGCCTACAACAACGCCTCCCGATGTTGTTTTGCTCTCAGCCGATGCAACTGTTGTTAGACCTATGGCTACTACTGCTGAACCTACTGTAGCTTTTTTTAGAAAGTTACGACGCATTATTGTCATATCTCGCCTCCTTGGCTTATTGCCTTTACATGTGTGATATTTCAATCATGTAGAGGATCGTAAGTATTTAAAAATTTGAATATAAAACTTATATAAATTTTTAAAGTACACCTAAGAATGAAGTTTATGATATAGAAGATACATATAAAGTATATGAACGAAGATGAAAGTCTGATAATAAGGAGTTATTATAAGTCTCTCACGATACTGTATGTAAGCTTACCACGTAAGCATAATATCATGAACAACACATAACAAAAACAAATCAGTAAACAAACATTTACCGATTTTGAAAATCTAACATAGAAGAAGTAATTCAAATATATAAATATTTAGGTAATATAATTAATTAAATATTTCTTAAATATGCTATTTAAACATATTATATAAATATTGTGATGTGATATATTTTTAAAACTTATAAATAAATGCGCATTTTAGTATGGTATAACTAGATTTATAGATATGTATTTTTAGCATATTGTTCCCAGAAATAGGTCATTTTTATATAAGTACAAGTCCTCATGATATGCTAAAAATACATGTTTAAAAATTGAACAATAGAGCGCTATATTCTTTAAGGTAATATTGCTATACTTCCAAAATAATCGCTATATAAATAAATTACATAAGGCTTTTCATGGAAAAAGAATTACCAAGTGGGCTCATGTGTTTTGATAAACCTGTGTTATTAGAAAAACGCATTCATTTACTTCAGGCTATCAAAGAGAGTGGTTCCATCACGACAGCCGCCAAACAAGTGGGCATTAGTTATAAGACAGCATGGGAAGCAATAGATACAATGAATAACCTTTCCTCAAAACCATTAGTTGTCAGGACAATTGGAGGTACTGGAGGAGGAGGTACCTCGTTAACTCCCTACGGAGAGGAAATTGTCAAGAATTATGATTTACTGAAACATGAGTACGAACGTTTTTTAAAAACACTCTCCACAATGGCTGAATTTAATATGGATCACATTAAAAACTTACAAAGGATTGCTATGCAAATCAGTGCGCGTAATCAGCTGATGGGGAAAATTGGCGAGATTAAACAAGCAAAAGTGAATGCGGAAGTTCATATTGTGCTTAAAAGTGGCGTTACTCTTATTTCTACGATTACCAATAGTGCAGTAGAAGAGTTAGGGCTTGAAGTCGGAGATGACGTGGTGGGTATCATCAAAGCTTCTTCGATGCTCATCTCCAATGAACTGAACATTGCCACCAGTGCACGAAATAAGCTTGCAGGTGTCATTACAGACATTAAACTCGGCGAAGTCAATGCCGAAGTCAGTGTGGACATTGGACAAAATGACGTTGTAGTAGCTACCATTACAAGTGAGTCTGTTAAAAATTTAGGTCTTGAAGTGGGCAAAAAAGTGTGTGCCATCATCAAATCCAGCAGTATCTTAATCGGAAAATAATTCAAATTTAAAAAAGGAGTTCGTATGTGGAAAAGTATCATAGGTTTAGGGTTGCTCAGTGTTGCTTTATGGGCGGGAGAAGTTAAAATAACAGCTGCGGCTGATTTGGTATATGCTTTCAAAGAGATGCAAGTAGAATTTGAAAAAGCCTATCCAGGCGAAAAAGCGCTTATTGCGTTTGGTTCAACGGGTAAAGCTTATACACAAATTACCAATGGAGCCCCTTATGATATGTATTTTGCGGCAGATATGGGATATATTCAAAAACTTAAAGATGCAGGGCTTGTCAGCCATGACCCTAAACCTTATGCGTATGGGCGTATAGGTCTTTGGGCACCTAAGAGCAATAACATAGATGTTAAAAGAGGTTTCGAGCTTTTCTTAGATCCAAAAGTAAAAAAAATCGCTATTGCCGATCCATCCCATGCACCTTACGGTGTAGCCGCAGTCAATGCTCTTAAAAGCCAGAACTACTATGAAAAAGTGCAAGATCGTCTTGTTTTAGGTGAAAACGTTTCACAAGCGGCACAGTTCATTCAATCAGGGGCGGCAGAAGTAGGCATTATTCCTTTGTCTTTGGGCATTGCTGATACGCTTAAAGCTCAAGGCGATTTTTTCCTTCTACCAAGAGAGTGGCATAACGACATCATTCAAGGGTATGCACTGTTGAAAAACGGTGAAAACAACCCTACTGCACAGAAATTTGAGACATTTGCAGGTTCTCCAAAAGCACGTGAAATTTTCAAAAAATACGGCTTTGTGCTTCCAGGTGAGCTATGAACCGTTTACGTGCAAAGATTACACACATTCAAATACATGAAGGAATCTCGCGCATTCTTTTAAACTATCACGATCAAACACTTACAGCAATTACCTTAGAACTTCCCTCTTTTGCAAAAGAGGGAAGTGATGTGTATATCTGTTTTAAAGAGACAGAAGTCGGTGTTGCCAAGGGTAAGTGTGACAATATCAGTTTCTCCAATATTTTTGAGTGTCACATTGAAACACTGCATAAAGGGGTCATACTCTCTACCCTAAGCGCAACACACCATTCTTATAAAATTGGTTCAATCATCACAACCACAGCCATAGAACGCTTGGATTTGAAAGAAAATGATCCTATCAACTTTTTTGTAAAAGCCACAGAAGTTTCCTTAGAGGAGATTGTATGAATGAAATCTTAAGTCCCACTTTTTGGCAACCCTTTGGTTTAACGCTTGAATTAGCACTCATTACAACGATTTTTTTATACGCTATTGGTATCCCTCTTGCCTATTATTTAGCCTTTTCAAAAATTCGTTTTAAGGCTGTTCTTGAGGCGATTATTGCGATGCCTTTGGTTCTACCTCCTTCTGTGCTTGGTTTTTATTTTCTGTTGATGTTTTCTCAAAATGGCTTTTTAGGAGCACTTTGGAAAGAGCTCTTTGGGCATCAACTCGCATTTCATTTCGATGGGTTGGTTGTAGGCTCTATCATTTTTAGTTTACCTTTTATGGTGCATCCGCTCTTAAGTGGATTTAAGGCGGTAGATCGCTTTAGTATCGAAGCAGCCCATACAATGGGAAAAAGCCAAATACAAACACTTTTTAGGGTTGTTTTGCCCGCTATGAAATCTTCACTTGCCACAGGGGGTGTCATCTCTTTTGCTCATACGGTTGGTGAGTTTGGTGTGGTTTTAATGATTGGCGGTAACATCGATGGTCAAACCAAAGTGGCTTCTATTGCTATCTATAATGAAGTTGAAGCCCTCAATTATACGATGGCACACAGTTATTCTCTCATCTTATTTGCCTTTTCATTTGCCATTTTATGGTTGGTTTATACCAAATTAGGCAGTGAAGTGAAAGCGAGTTTCCATGCTTAAAGTGCATCTTTTTAAAAAGCTCCAAGGGGCAACGGGTGTGATTGATTTTGAAGTAGAATGCACCTTTGGAAAAGGGGTGTTTTGGACGATTTTTGGAGAGTCTGGTATTGGAAAAACAACACTGCTTCGCATGATTGCAGGGCTTGAAACGCCCGATAGTGGAACCATTGAAATGGATGGGGAGGTGTGGTTTGATAGTCAAAAAGGCATTAATCTCTCTCCACAAAAACGCCGTGTTGGCTTTGTCTTTCAAAATTATGCGTTGTTTGAACACATGAGTGTTTTAGAAAATCTCTTGTTTGCACAAGCGCATAAAGATGTGAAAAAAGCTGAAGAAATCTTACATGTAATGGGGCTTGATGTATTGAAACATCGCTTGCCTTCAACGCTCTCAGGGGGACAACGTCAACGTATAGCACTTGCTCGTGCCATTGCACAAGAGCCTAAAGTATTGCTTTTAGATGAACCACTCTCTGCACTGGATGCACTAACACGTTCGCGCCTGCAGGATGAGCTGAAAAAAACCCATGAGATTTTTAAATTGGCTACGTTGATGGTTTCTCATGATCGCAGTGAAGTGTTTAAACTCTCTGATCAAGTTTTGTGGCTTAAAGAGGGAAAGATTTTTAATCAAGGCTCTCCTAAAAATGTATTTCTTTCGCAACACAGTACCAGTAAATTCGCTTTTGAGGGTGAAGTATTAGATTGTGAAAAGCATGATAGTATTTATGTTGCAACCATTGGCATTGGCAATACAATCGTCGAAGTGGTATTGGATGAGAGTGAGGCGATCAATTTAAAAATAGGTGCAAGTGTGAGCGTGAGTACCAAAGCATTTGCGCCGATAGTAAAGATTATGCCATAAAAAGATATAATTTTTATTCATCTCTTGATAGGTTTTATATGATGTATTCACTTATAGCAATTTTTACAGGTGCTGGATTTGGAGCGCTTCTACGTTGGTTTTTAGGTACGAAGCTCAATAGTATTTATCCTTCTTTACCCATAGGAACATTAGGAGCAAATTTGTTGGGTGGCTACATGATAGGGTTAGCCATTGCTTTTTTTAGCAATAATACTTCACTCTCTCCTGAATGGAGACTTTTAATTATTACAGGCTTTTTAGGAGGACTTACCACTTTTAGTACGTTTAGTGCTGAAATGGTTTCACTTCTACAAGAACAAAAACTCACAACTCTCTTTATAGGTGTAGCGTTGCATGTGGGTGGATCACTTATTATGACACTTTTAGGTATGGCAACATTTTCATTACTTCAGCATAAAGGAATTGCATGAAAGGGTATCAATTGGTTTTTTCCACCCTTCAAAACCGAGAACACCGTGATGGTGAGAACCTCATTGAATGGCTTGAAAAAAGCGCTCAATATTTGGGTGTTCAAGGTATTACGGTCATGAATGCCAGTAAAGGAATTGGACGGGATGGTAAATGGCACGCTGCCTCTTTTTTTGAGTTAGCAGAACAACCTATTGAGTTGATTATGAATGTCACAGAAGCTCAATGCGAAGCACTCTTTACATTCTTAAAAGAGGAAAACCAGCAGATTTTTTACACCAAATGTGCGATTGAATATGGTGTAATCTAAGAAAATTACACCATATTCACATGAGATCTTGGATCGATTTGTTTATACAAATCCTTTTTTTACATAACGCATAGCTAATGTTCCAACACCCATAAACAGTGTGGCTAATATAAACGCAATCAGTGGTGATGCAGCTGTCCAAACGACACCTACTGTTGCACTTGAGATAAATTTAGCAACGCCATTCACCGTTCCTAAAGCTCCATAGCTAATCGTTAATGTCTCTGTACTCACCATTTCAGCCGTTACAGTAGGTTCTAACGCTTCTTGCACGCTGACATAAAGACCTGCAACAAAAAAGATCACACACCAAAATAAGATAGTATCAATAGAAAACCAAAACGCACACGCGCATAAAAAAGCAGTTAAAACACCTAAGAAATAGCCAAGTACAAGCATACTAAGATGTCCAAAACGATCCGCTACTAAACCAATGGGATAAGAGGTAATCACTTGGACAACATTACGTCCTGCATATAAAAGCCCTGCGACTTGTGCTGCTTTGACAATGCCTAGTGATGGACTTAAAAGTGTTGTTGCTGCTAGAATGAGAAGACTATGTGAAAAATCACCAATACCAAAAATACCAACCGCACCAAGATAGCGTTTAAATTTTTTGGGTAAGCCTTTGAGGGTACTGAAAAATTTTAATGCAGGGTTAGGTGAATGTTCTGGATCTTTAACCAATGTTAAAAAAGAGACAACTGCCAGAACACCTGGAATAACAGAGAGCCATAATACTAAACGAAATGGATCGGATGGGCTTTCAAACTGTAGGTTTTGTGCCCATTCCAAAATAGCAACACCGAGCAATGGACCAATAACTGCGCCTACGGTATCAAATGCACGATGAAATCCAAAAGCACGCCCTTTGGTTGTAGGAGTGACAGATTGAATCACAATGGCATCACGTAATGGACCTCTTAACCCTTTCCCAAACCATGAAATCAGCCGTCCGATAAGAATGAGTAACCATCCTGTTGCAAAGGCAATGAAGAGTTGCCCTAGGGGTGTTAATCCATAACCAATTAAAACTAAAAGTTTTCGGTGCCCCAGTTTATCAGCAATATATCCAGATGCCATCTTCGTAAAGCTCGCTAACGCATCTGCAGCACCTTCAATCACACCAAGCACAGCGGCAGGAATTCCTAGTACAGCTAAAAAGCCTGGTAAAATGACGGTGGTACTTTCATAACATAAATCACCAAATCCACTGGTAATACCAGCGCCTATTACGGTTTTATTAAGCCACTTTTTCTCATCGGACTTTGATATTGCATCATCTTCATTTTCTAACATCATAAGCTCCTTTTGGCAGATATATGTCAAATACTGCTATCGATTTTCGTCATGGGATTCAAAGACTACTTTAGCGTAACTATCTAGTAGCGCTTCACACTCTTGAAGTCTTTGTTCTGCTTCTATAGACAAAGGTGCACCATAAAAATCAAGTTTTTGAATTTTCTCAAGCCAGGATTGCAATTTTTTTAAATCCACATCGTTTTCTTCAAGTTCTGCGTAAGTAAAATGTTTAGCAGCAGTTTCTTTAGCAATTTCTGCCTCAAAATCTTTGCATTTATCTAAAAACTCAATATATTCTTCATTGCGGTCTGCCTTAAAACGAGAGACCACTTTATCTTCTTGCGTTTGATCGAGTGCTATGGTTTCTAAAAGCACTGATTCGCCTGCCATCTCTTTGATTTCATTTTCTATCATCTTTAAGCGACGAGTATAATCATCATTTTTTGGTAATATGCATACACCATTTTGAAGATAAACTGCTCCCATGCCTTTGAGTTTTCGCCACAAGGCAATGCGTTTCTTTGATGGCTCTGCTGGTACTTTATAGGTAAGTAATAGCCAATTTTGTGGAATCATTACCATCCTTTTAATTTATTTAGCACAATTATATTATAACTATCGTTACAAATTAAGAGAAATAAATATAAATTTATTGCTGTAAATTAAAAAATAGTAATGAAGATGCAGTTAAGAAATAGCCAAGTTATTGCAGAAATTTATTTTTGAAATATAAATAATTATTTTCAAAACTTTTACGTTTGAATACAACATAAAATGATTTACAAAAAATCTTTGTCTTGAAATTTCCAGTAAGCAAGTGTGCCATTAAAACTATTTAAGATATGAAGATTTTATAATAAAATTAGTATGAAAGAAAGAGAAATATAGTGAAAAAATAGAGAACCTTGTTAAGATTCTCTATTGTACATCAAAAAATTTATTCTTTATCACCTAAAGGATTAATACGACGAATGCTCTCAAAATTATGTCTAATTCTAATTTCATTTGCAATTTCATTAATTAGTTCTAGAGTCTCTTGTACTGGTTGGTATGTAATAGGCATAAAAACTCCGTGTATTGTCAATTCGCCACTCGTATGATCCCCACCATTTTTTGTTTTATATTTCACTTGTGCTAATGTATAAAAAACATTATATGAGCAAACTAATTCCGTATAACTCTTAGCTTCAGTTTGCACGTACTGCTTAGAATCAAGAGGTACTACTAAAGATGCATTGTCTAAAGCTTCTGTGACAAGATCAATGGCAGATTGTTCTTTATTCTTTAATGCTTTGACAAATTCTGAAAGATTTGTTGTACTCATTCTACTATCTCCTCTCAATTAGCTCTTGATATTTCAGAATGATCACATATATAAATATAATCATGCGTACTAGCTAATACTAATCCAATCATTAAATCGACATTTATTGAAAAATGTTCTTGTAATATATATCTAACAGCTACTTTAACCTTATAGGCATTATGTAAGTTAGAAATTGAATATACTTCTGTTATTAAATCTAAAATAGCTTGATATTCTGTTAAATTAGGATTGTAATAATAGTCCCTAAGACTTTTATATATAGTATCGTTAATAGTTCTATTAGTATTGTGGATAAGTCCAGAATGATTAAAAGAAAATTCAAGAATATCAATTGGATCACTATTTGGTTTAATACAGATTCTTTTGCTATGGCATTGTCTTGTAGCTTGATATCTTTTACAATACATTATAGGCATTAAAAATCCTGTGTATAATAAATCGAAAAATCATTATATAAAATATTCTATTAAAAGAATTTGATTATTTATCAATTAAAAATAAATGAATTTCATATCTTTAATAAGAAATACTTTAATGATAGTCTTCTAACATTTTTAAAAATCGACTGCCCCAATCTTGAATATCAACTTTTTCTTTTTCACGAGAATGGTAAAACGGTTTTGATTTCACTTTTAAGTCCAGCCCTTGTAACCAACTATTGCTCGTTTTAGCGATATTCAAAATAATTTTTTCGATGATATAAGCATCTATATTATTATGTGAATCATCAATCATAAGGGTACTCATGGCCTCTACGATGATATCTTTTTGAATTTCAATAACCACAAATTTTATTTCTTGAAACTTGATTTCTACAACAATATATTTTCTTGGAGTAATGCCATCGGATAGTTTTGATCTTTTCCATTGATATCGACTTTTCTCATCTTTTTCAGGCTTTTGTGGCAGCTTACTATCTTTGAGAATTTTATATGAAAAATCATTGTTGATTTCAGCACAGTAGATGAGCATTTTTTTGAAATCTTCAAGTGTAATAAAATCTCTTTCATCATCATCTTGTTCTTTTAAGTTTTCTTCTGCTGTATTTAAATTGCCTTGCCCCTCTGCATCTTTAGCGCTTAAATCAAGCTCTTTGTCAGTTGCATCATCGCTTCTAGTAACATCTTTCTCTTCTTCGTCGATTATTTTTGTTTCAAATTCTATGGTTTTATTTAACAAGTCGAGTTTTGCCTCTAAACTATCATCTGCATCATGATCTATAACATTAACAGTTGTATATGCAGTATTTGGAGTCGTTGGTTTGACTTTATGTGTTAAATTCTTTTTATTTGGTGCTTTTTTCTTGATAACACCAATTATCTCTTCTTTCCCGTTAGAAAATTCTCTAATAACTTTTAAGCTTTCAAATGGATAGAACGTATCTTCTTGTAATATTCTAAGAACTAATAATGTATTCTCATCGATGTTTTTAACTCTTGCAGTAAAAGTACTTTTTCCGTAAGTTGGAAAATTTGCTGATAGTATCATTTCGGGAGAAAAGTCTTTAAACCCTCTGCGTTTTTTTTCTTCAACTATTGTTAGTTTGCTTGCTGACAAATCTCTACGAACTTGATGCCACATATTTTTTGCATAAGGATCAATTACAAACCGAAAAATATTTTCAGCATCGTTACTATTGGCATTAAATTTGAGATTTATTTCTCCTTTCCCATTTTCTAATTTGACTTTTTTATATAAACCATCTAGTAATGCATTATGCTCTGATGATACGGCCATGAGTTGTCTTGTCATTGAGGATGATGTAAAATAAAAATACCTAGCAATTTCATAATGAGGGAAAATGATAGTTCTACCATTTGTATCTGTAAATACAGAGTAGTTTTGTTGATACTTATGCCACAGAGCACCATATCCATTAATTTTTGCTGGTATTTGCTCCATAAAGGCTTCTAATTGAGGGATATCTTTTAGTTTTTTTTGTTCTAATAAGCCAGAATGAATATTTATTTCAAATGAATCAATACTACCTGAATTTAATCCTGTCTTTCGTTGGTTGTCAATAACAGTACCAAGAGGAAATGCAAATAATTCTTTCAAATTGATGAATGACACCATATAAGCAGGATTTTCTTGATAAAGTTCTTTTAAAATTACTGCTATAGAATAATTGGTTTCAGATTGATAAATACTACCATATGAAAATACTGTTACTTTTTTATCTTTAGGGAAAGTTGTTAGCGTTAAATCTAATAAATCTACAGCCTCAGAGGTCATTGAAATCTCCTAGAATTTAATTAGTCGCAAGTTTTATTGTATAGTCGCAAGTTTTGTTGAAAATTACATCCCCCACCAAAGATGGACGGACGAGAGGAAGTGTGATGCGGAGAGCGAAAAGGTCTCAAAGGGCTTAGTTCAACGTCTTCTTCTTGCAAGGATTGGTAAGCATTGGATTCTAAAATTTCCTCAATACTTTGAGGCGGTAAAATGTAGCGAAGGCGTTTGATGCTCATACTTTTACCGCATCCTGGACTTCCTTCCATGAGTAAGTTGTGCATACCTGCCGCCGCAATAAGCATGGCTCGTTTGGCTCGGTGTTGCCCTAGAACATCGCTAAAATCTAGTGGAAATTGGGTCGTGTAAAAATAGTGTTTACCCTCGATTTCTAAGCTATTTTCACAAAAGTTTTGCTCACGAGGTGGCGTTTCCATCGTAAAGCGTTTCTCTTTAAAAAAGAGTACGGCATCACTCAGTGTTTCAACGCCAAACGCTTCGATGTTAGGGATTTGGTGTACTTTGAAGAGAAGCTCACTAGGCACTAAAACACGAAGATTTTGAATGTGTGAGGCTAAAGATAAAATAATGGGAAAAATAGCATTGGTTTTCTTGACTTTACCATCAAGCCCTAGTTCACCAAAGATGAAAAAATCGTTACATGTAAAGCGTTCTTTTTGAATGGCAATGAGCAGAGCGATGACCAAATCAAAGTGACTTCCTTCTTTTTTAAGATCTGAGGGTGAAAGATTAATAGTGATTTTTTGCGCAGGAAATTGAAAATTGATGCTTGAAAGGGCTGATTTAATGCGCTCACGTGATTCTTGGATAGATTGGTCGGCAATTCCGACGATACTGAACCCTGGAAGGGCTCGTACCAAGGTAGACTCAACACCAACTTCGTAGGCTTTATTGCCAAACAAGGTTGCGCATTTTGCGTGCTTCACCTTGGATAACAGGGCAGCTTCGTCCATCTATTTACCTACTTTTGGCTTTTTTTTCCACTCTTTTTCAAATTTTTTGCGTTTTAAGTAAGAGAGTTTTTCGATAAAAAGACGACCTTTGAGATGGTCCATTTCATGTTGTACGGCAATAGCCATAAGGTTGGTAAACTCTTTTTCATGCTGGATACCATTTCTATCAAAATAGCGTAGTTTAATATGCTCGGCTCGCTCAATTTCATCATAGTAACCAGGTACACTTAAACAACCCTCTTGGTATGTCGTTAGACCATCTTTTTCTACAATGAGAGGATTGATGATTTCATAAAGATTTTCTATCTTTTGAATGCCTTCTTCATCGACTAAGTTGATAATCAAGACATTGAGTGGAACACCAATTTGGATAGCGGCAAGACCAATTCCTTCTTTAAAGACCATTGTATCGTACATATCGGTTAAGAGATTATGCAAAGAAGCATCAAATGAGGTGACATCTTTAGACACCTCGCGTAGAACTTTATTGGGATAAACTAAAACTTCTCGAATCATTCTTCTGTTTCATCTTCTTCAGGTTCAATAGGGGTGCAAACAAGATAAGGGAGCAATCTTTTTCCTGTTTGCGGGAGTGCTTCTAGTAAGGCGCTTAAAAATTCTTCGGTTGAGTGTTCTGTATCGAGTGCAATGATAGCGAGTTCTATGTCAGTTTCAACTTCCGTAGTTCCGACAAAAAAGCTTGTTTGATACACGAGTTCACTGATACGATCACATGCTTTTTTAGCACTGTTAATGTCCGTATGTTTTAAAACCATGGCAAAAGCACCTTCACCAAAATGTGCGACGATATCGCTACGGCGAGAGGTTTTAAGCAATAAACGTGCGACATTGCGTAGAACAGTATCTTTATCTTTTTTATTAATCACTTTGTCCAAAGAACTCTCTTTAACACGAGCAAGCACTAAAGAGCTAGGATGTGTGTAATTTTTAATAAGTTTAATTTCATCAGTGATAGCTTTCATAAGGTAGCGTCTGTTATAGACACCAAATTTAATATCAAAGATGGATTGGCTTTCAACTTCTTGTAAAATAGTGGTTGCTTTTTGGTAATACTCTTTTAAAAGTTCAATTTGTTTCGTTGTGAGTTCAAACATTTTTTTCAAATCTTCGCCCAATGATGAAACAATGTTTTGAACAGCTAATTGGTTTGGGTTAACTTGTAATTCATTGGAGCGTTTTTTAACAATTTCTTGCATCACGTTGAGGTTTTTATAGACTGTAGAGACCACTTGCATAATATTTTTAACCTGTGCAAATCCCTCTTTAACTTCTTTTTCAATACGGGCATGATTTTCATCGTTATTGGTCATTTCAAGTTCTAAAAAATCATTAATACGTTTTTTAAAAGGGGCAGGTTTTGTTTCTAAAAGTTTGTCAAAATAGATTTGAAAATTACTCGGTGTTGGGGGAATTCCTTCATCCCCCATCACTTTAAGAACGGTTGCAGAAAATTTTTCAAGTTCGCCATTAGAAGATTGCGATGGAACAACGGGCTCTTTAGGAGGAGCTTCGACGTCATCTTTTGTGTCGATATTATAAACTCCCGCTTTGCCTTTGTCTTTATTGAAACGAACCATTGTTTCTGCCTTTTATTTAAAACTTTTATTCAATACTTTATCAATTAAGCCATACTCGCAAGACTCATCTGCACTCATAAAAAAGTCACGTTCAGTGTCTTTGATAATTTTGGGTAGCTTTTGATTACAATTTTTAGCCAAAATTTCATTGAGCACTTGTTTCAAGCGTAAAATTTCTTTAGCTTGTATTTCAATATCGGTTGCTTGTCCTTGTGCTCCACCTAAAGGCTGGTGAATCATAATGCGTGCATTAGGAAGCGCGTAACGCTTACCCTTTGCTCCAGAACTGAGCAAAAATGCACCCATCGAAGCAGCCTGTCCAATACAAATCGTACAAATATCAGGTTTGATGTAATTCATCGTATCGTAAATACTAAAACCACTGGTGACAACACCACCTGGAGAATTAATATAGAGGTAGATATCTTTTTCAGGATCTTCCGCTTCTAAAAAAAGGAGCTGTGCCACAATAGATGAGGCAACAGCATCGTTTATCTCGCCGCTTAGCATGATAATACGGTCTTTTAAAAGGCGTGAATAGATATCGTAACTTCGCTCACCGCGGCCTGTTTTTTCAACGACGACAGGGACATAATAGCTCATTAGTTACCTTTAGTGAAAAGCTTATTAAAGAGTCTTTCTTCGATGATAGACATTTTAATCGCTGGCAAAATACCTTGTTTTTGATAGTACTCAAGGTATTCTTTAGGGTTTGCACCTTGTTGCATGGCTTCAAAATAGATCATTTGCAATACTTCTTGATCGCTTACATTGATACCTTCAGCACGTGCAAGTTCATCAACGATGAAAGTGAGTTTAACACTTTTAGTTGCTTCTTCTCTAAATTCTTCACGTTTCTCTTTGATTTTTTCAGGATTTGTAGAATATTCTTTGATGGTCTCTTCGTCCATTTTATTGAAAACACCACGCATTTGAAGATCAATTTCTTGCTCAACAATATTTTCAGGAAGATCCAGTGAAAGTTTTTCTAAAATATTCTCAACAAATTTAGGCTTTACTTCTTCGTTGAAGATTTTTCCTAATTTTTCATTGCGTAATTCTTCTTCAATTTGTGCTTCTAAGGTCTCAGCTGTTGGATTTTCAACACCTGGTAAAAGACGTTTTAAAATCTCTTCTGTTGGTTTTTTAGGAACATCTTTGACTTGAATAGCATTTAGCGTGATTTTAAAAACAGTTGGCTTTCCAGCAAGTTCAGCTTTGCCATAATTTTCTGGGAAAGTCACTTCAATATCTTTGCTCTCGCCTGCATTCATACCGATGATGCCATCTTCAAAGCCAGGGATGAAAGAGTTGCTACCGATTTCAAGGGTGTAACCCTCAGCTTTACCACCTTCAAATGCGACACCGTCTAAAAATCCTTCAAAATTGATGACAACAAAATCACCTTTTTCAACAGCTCTTTTTTCTTCGATATCTTTAAGACCTGCTGTGAGTTGCATCATCTTCTCTAAACGCTCACCTACTTCTTTTTTAGTTACTTTAGGCGTTTTGTATTCAGGAACACACTCTTTGTAACCATCTACAATAACCGTTGGTCTCATAGAAAGTTTCATTTCTAACTCTAATCCACCCTCTTTTTCTTCAAATTTAGAGAAGCTAGGCTCTCCTACGATAGCATCAGGTTTGATTGAAAGCTCTTCAAGTGCTTGGTTGTAGAGGTCTCTTAGAGCTTCTGTTTGTGCGTCATCTTTTAGTTGTTTACCATAGCGAGCTTTGACTAAATGTGCAGGAACTTTGCCCTTTCTAAAACCATCAACTTTCATATTTGAAGCAGCTGATGCGATAAGCTTTTCTTCTTTTTTTTGGAGAAGTGCTGATGAAATAGTTGCTTCAACAGAAGCATTAGCACTGTTAATGCGGTTCACTTTAATTTGCATAAAATCCCTTTTCGATATAAAATTTCGCTCAAATATAGCAAAAATTTACTTGTAAGTTGCTTTTTATCCATTAAAAAGCAAAATAGAGCTAGAATATTCCTCTAAAATCAATAGAAGTGAAGAAGTCATGCAACGAAGAGAAGAATTTGAACAAGCTATCAAGACAATCCTTGAAATTATCGGTGAAAATACAGAACGTGAAGGTCTTTTAAAAACACCTCAAAGGGTCTTTAAAGCCTATGAACATATGACTTCAGGATACCACCAAAGTCCTAATGATATTTTAGGCGAAGCATTGTTTGAAAGTGACAACAATCAAATGGTTATTATTAAAGATATTGAATTTTACTCCATGTGCGAACATCATCTTTTGCCTATTATTGGGCGTGCCCATGTTGCATATATCCCTAATGGCAAAGTGGTAGGTCTTTCAAAAATTCCTCGTATGGTAGATGTTTTTGCCAGACGTTTACAAATTCAAGAACAGCTCACAGAGCAAATCGCTAAGGCTATTGATGATGTTATTGCACCCAAAGGTGTGGGTGTGGTTATTCAAGCGCGCCATATGTGTATGGAGATGCGAGGTGTCGAAAAAACGCACTCCAATACGACCACATCAGCTCTTCGTGGGATGTTCCTAAAATCAGACACGCGCAAAGAATTTTTTGATATTATCAACGCTCCACAGGCAAATCGTTACTAATGCCACTGAGTAAAATTCGCGCAAAGCTACGAGATAAAAATCTCTCCCCAATGTTTGGGACGATTACTAAAATTAGCTCAACAACTATAGAAGCGCAAGGACTCCGTCCAAGCATTGGCGATATTGTAAAAATGATAGCGCTTGATGGTTCAAAAAGTGAGTTAGGCATGGTCACTGAAGTTGATCGCAATGCTTTTTTTATTGCTCCTTTTGGGTTTATTGAAGGGTTTAAAATAGGGGATAAGGTCTTTATTAGTGAGCAGGGAATGATGATTCCTGTGGGAGAAGAGCTTTTAGGTCGCGTGGTAGATCCTTTTATTCGTCCAAAAGACGGCAAAGGAATAATTAGTGCAAGCGCATTTGCACCGATTATGAAGGCTCCTATGGATGCAATGAAACGGGGTTTGATTAACGAGCCTTTTCGCGTGGGTGTGAAAACGATTGATGCGCTTTTAACCTGTGGAAAAGGTCAAAAAATGGGCATTTTCGCAGGCAGTGGTGTGGGTAAATCCACACTGATGGGGATGATTGTACGAGGCTCTGAAGCGCCGATTAAAGTGGTCGCCTTAATTGGGGAGCGTGGGCGTGAGGTTCCTGAGTTTATTGAAAAAAACTTAGGAGGCAATCTTGAAAATACAGTGATTGTCATCGCCACCAGCGATGATTCGCCTTTGATGCGAAAATACGGTGCTTTTTCGGCAATGAGTATTGCTGAGTATTTTAAAGAGCAAGGCAGAGATGTTTTGTTTATGATGGATTCGGTGACACGTTTTGCGATGGCACAGCGTGAAATTGGCTTGGCTTTGGGTGAACCTCCAACATCAAAAGGCTATCCACCTTCTGTTTTAGCGCTTTTGCCGCAGCTCATGGAGCGAGCGGGAAAAGAAGAGGGAAAAGGCTCTATTACAGCATTTTTTACCGTTTTGGTAGAAGGGGATGATTTGAGTGATCCAATCGCCGATCAATCGCGTAGTATCTTAGATGGTCACATTGTTTTAAGTCGAGAATTAACCGATTATGGAATTTATCCACCGATTAGTATTCAAAACAGTGCTTCAAGGGTTATGGGCGATGTGATTGAAGTGGAGCATAAAAAAGCCGCTCAAAAATTTAAAAGATTGAGTTCGATTTTGAAAGAAAATGAAGTTTTAGTACGTATTGGAGCTTACGAAAAGGGCAATGATAAGGAGCTTGACTTGGCTTTAAGTAAAAAAGATAAGATGAATCTTTTCTTGCAACAAAACCCTGAAGAGATGTTTGAATTTGAAACGACGATTAATGAGTTAAAACAGATTATTGCATAAGTATTTTTTAATCTATAAAGTAATAGTATTCAAAAAAAATTAGGATAAAGTTTATCCTATTATGTGACAGAGAGGTTTTTCTATGAAAGTTTATTTAGATAACAACGCAACAACAATGGTCGACCCCCAAGTTTTTGCGCAAATGCAACCTTACTTTTGCGAGATGTTTGGCAATCCAAACTCCTTGCACCAATACGGCAGTGCGAGCCATCCTGCGCTAAGAGCGGCTATGGATCAGCTCTATGCAGGTATCAACGCCAGCGATGAAGATGATATCGTTATTACCTCCTGTGCTACTGAGAGTATTAACTGGGTTATCAAAGGTGTCTATTATGACAAGATTCTCAACGGAGATAAAAACCATATCATCGTCAGTGAAGTTGAACACCCTGCAGTTATTTCCTCCTGTAAATTTTTAGAAACACTTGGCGTAAATATCACTTACTTGCCTGTGAATACCGATGGTGTTGTTGAAGTTCAAACACTCAAAGATGCTATCACCGATAAAACAGCACTCGTGTCTATTATGTGGGCAAACAATGAAACAGGGATGATTTTTCCTATTGTCGAAATTGGTGCGATTTGCAAAGAAAGAGGTGTTTTATTTCATACGGATGGTGTTCAAGCTATTGGTAAAATCGCTGTCGATGTTAAAGCCGCTAATGTTGATTTCATGAGTTTTTCAGCCCATAAGTTTCATGGCCCTAAAGGGGTAGGTGGTCTTTATATCCGAGCAGGACAGCAACTTACTAGCTTACTTCATGGTGGAGAGCAAATGGGTGGCAGACGTAGTGGAACACTCAATGTTCCAGGCATTGTGGGTATGGGAAAAGCAATGGAACTTGCTGTTGCACATCTTGATTTTGAAAAAAGTACGATTAGAAGACTTCGCGATAAACTAGAAGATGCTTTGTTACAAATTCCTGAAACCTTTGTCGTAGGGACAAAAGAACAGCGTGTTCCCAACACGATTTTAATCAGTGTCAAAGGCATCGAAGGCGAAGCAATGCTGTGGGATCTTAATAAAAATGGCATTGGAGCAAGTACAGGAAGTGCATGTGCAAGTGAAGATTTAGAGTCAAATCCTGTCATGGAAGCCATTGGTGCGGAAGCGGATTTAGCCCATACAGCACTTCGTCTTTCGCTTTCACGTTTTACCACAGAAGAAGAGATAGATTATGCGATTGATGTGATTAATAAAGCTGTGGTGAGACTTCGTGCGATTTCAAGTACGTATGCTTATGCGCCATCGTGGCACGTAAGCAAATTATAATTTACATGTAAAAGAATTAAAGGATAAAAAATGGCAAAAAACAGTTTAATTGGCGGCTCCATTTGGGAAGAATATAGCCAAAAAGTACAAGATTTGATGAACAACCCTAAAAATATGGGACAACTTACCGAAGACGATGCAAAAGAGATGGGTGGAAAGCTCATCATTGCTGATTTTGGTGCGGAGAGTTGTGGCGATGCGGTAAGACTGTACTGGATTGTCGATGAAGCGACCGAAATCATCAAAGCGGCAAAATTTAAAAGCTTTGGCTGTGGTACAGCGATTGCAAGCTCTGATACGATGGCGGAGCTTTGTATCGGAAAAACTGTATCAGAAGCAGTAAAAATTACCAATATTGATGTTGAAAAAGCGATGCGTGATACCCCAGATGTTCCCGCTGTTCCACCACAAAAAATGCACTGTTCGGTGATGGCGTACGATGTTATCAAAGCTGCTGCAGCTTCGTTTAAAGGTGTGGACGCCGCTTCATTTGAAGATGAAATCATCGTGTGTGAATGTGCGCGTGTGAGCCTTGGAACGATTAAAGAGGTGATTAAAATCAACAACCTCACCACCGTAGAAGAGATTACCAATTACACCAAAGCGGGTGCATTTTGTAAATCCTGTGTAAAGCCTGGTGGGCATGAAGACAGGGAATACTATTTGGTTGATATCCTCAAAGATACACGCGCTGAGATGGAACACGATAGACTTTTAGCGCTCTCCAACGCTAAAATCTCAGGAAGCCATACTATCAGTTTTGAAGAGATGACTGTGGTTCAAAAGCTCAAAGAAATTGAAGCGGTGATTGATGAAAATATCCGTCCGATGCTCGTTATGGATGGCGGAAATATGGAAATCTTAGATATCAAAGATGGCGATGGTGGCGTAACCGATGTTTACATCCGTTATTTAGGAGCATGTAGTGGTTGTGCGAGTAGCTCAACAGGCACTCTTTTTGCTATTGAAGCGGTGTTACAAGAGAAATTAAGTAAAAATATACGAATATTACCTATCTAAAACGGTTGGAGGGATTTTGCCCTCCAATACGTCTTACATGTAAAAATTAAGGATGTATTGTGGCAAAAATCGAATTTTTAGGCCCTTTGGGCAGACCGAGCATTGAAGTGGACATCAGCAACCTTCAAGAGCTCAAAAACTACTTTAAAGACGACGCTGAACTTCAAAATTGGCTCGGTATTTGTGCCGTTGCGGTGAATGACACGTTAGTCTGTAACCTCGATATGCCTATCTCACAAGAAGATAAAATTTCCCTTTTACCACCCGTTTGTGGAGGTTGATGCGTGCTAGAACTGCATGATGGACCTTTACATGTAGAGGCGATTTTAAATAAGTGGTATCATAGTATTAAAGATAAAAACTATGGTGCATACATTCCTTTTGTTGGAATTGTACGTGATGAAGATGGTATTGAGGGACTTAGTTTTGATATTTATGAGCCTATCTTAAACAGCTGGTTTGAGGCATGGCAGACAAAAGCCAAAGCACAAAACGCTTATCTTCTTATGGCACATTCCCGTGGTGATGTTCCTAACCATACTTCAAGTTACATTGCCGCGGTTGTCTCTCCAAAACGTAAAGTCGCACTTGCTATGATTAATGATTTTGTAGAAGATTTTAAAGCCAATGCGCCTATTTGGAAGTATGACTTAGTGGATGGCAAGCGAATTTACGCCAAAGAGCGCTCACATGTGCTTCAAGGCTCTGGACTTTTAAAGGCAGATGCATGAGTAGCTCTTTTGCCCCTTTTGATGAAACCTTAAAGGCTTTAGAAGAGTCTATTACGACAGAACTTGGTGTTGAAAATATTTTTATTGGCGATGCATTAGGGCGTTTTCTTGCGGTTGATATTGTGGCTCACGAAAACAATCCCACCCATGAAACCTCTTCGATGGATGGGTATGCCATTCGTTTTATCGACCAAGAATTAGGCACTCTTCGCCTCAGTGACTTTGTGCCTGCGGGGAGCGAAACACACGGTGTTGTTCACAAAGGCGAATGTGTCAAAACGTTTACAGGCTCACTGATGAGTGCGGGAAGTAACACGCTCATCCCTATCGAAAATGTCGAAGTCAAAGAGGGTATGGTACACATCACCTCTGCTGTGCCTAAAGGGTTTGCGGTGCGCCCTGTGGGAGAAAACTATAAAGCAGGCGAAGTACTTATTCAAAAAGGTACCAAAATCGGTTTTGCAGAAATCGGTGTGATGGCAGAACTAGGTCTTGTACAAGTCGAAGTTTTTATGCGTCCTCGCGTCGCAATCCTCTCAACAGGCAATGAAATCCTAGATTTTGGTGAGCCAAAACACTCCTCAGCGCAGATTCGCAGCTCAAATCATGTCACCGTTGAAGCCATTTTGCGCCAACTTGGTTGTGAAACGATGCGTTTTAAACTGATCCGTGATGACCGCTCTCTCATCGAGCGACAGCTACGCCAAGCTTTACAATGGAGCGACATCGTTGCAACTACAGGTGGGGGAAGTGTCGGGGATTTTGATTTTATTCAAAGCATCTTGACCGATATGCGCATTGAAAATATCATCGATGGTTCGTACATGAAACCAGGACGTCACATTCGTGTGGTGAAATCGGGTCATAAATATATCTACGCACTCCCAGGCTTTCCTTACAGCGCTTCGGTGTGTACCTTCTTGTTCATCGCTCCATTGCTTCGCAAAATGCGTGCACAAAGTTTTGCGCTACCCACAGTAAAAGCGTACATGGGTGAGCTGTATAAAAAACGCTCCAAATTTGTTGAATTTACCGCCTGCAATCTTCGTTTTAACCAAGGGCAACTCGTTGTAGATTTAGAAGGTAAAAAAGAGGGCAGTAGTGCTATCTTAAATAATCTTTTAGATAATCCTTCCCTTTTACGCGTGGAAAAAGATGTTGTGAAAATTGAAAAAGGCGAGATGGTGGATGTGGTATTGCTAGATGTGTAAACATTGGGTAATATCATACCCACCCATTTATAGATACTACAGAACAGCTAAAAAGCCAAGATAGACAAAAATATACCGCGCCAATTTAGCAAGCCCTACGATGATGACAAATTTCCACCATGCATAACGCACCATGCCAGCGACAAAGGTGAGCGGGTCACCGATGATAGGAAACCATGAAAAAAGCAGGCTGAGTGCTCCGTATTTTTCAAAGAGAGATGAAGCTTTTTTGAGATGTTTTTCACGCATGTAGCCTTTGGAGAGGGCAAAGGCTGAGGCATATTTTCCCAGCACAAAGTTCACACAAGAGCCTAAGGTATTGCCGATGGTTGCAAAAAGAAGCAAGAAAAAGATATTTAGTTTTTCACCAAGAAGATAGACAAAGAGTGCTTCGCTTCCACCCGGTAACAACGTAGCGGAGGCAAAAGCGGTCAAAAAGAGGCTAAGGTAAGCCATCTTTTTTACTCAAGAACCGCTAAAATCGTCTCTTTATCGGTTGTTTTAGAGTCGTATTTGACGACCAAAATCTGTTCACTTTCATTTTTATACCACTCAATAATCCCTTTTACATGTAAAAGATGTTGCACACGTGAAAGGTCGATGGTGTCGTAGGCAAGGTAGAGATTTTTATTAAGACCTGGGTGTCTTAATGAGGCGATGAGAAAAAGCCACGCTACACAGACTAAAAACATAACCCATGCAATTTGCATGATGCCATAATGCTCTAAAAAGAAGCCTCCAAAAACACCACCCACAAAGGTTCCTGCGTATCCAAAGGAGTTAAACACGCCAAGTGCGGCTCCTTTTTGATGAATTTTTGCGTACTTACTTGCCATAGATTGCATCAAAGGCTCGTGCATATTAAAGCCGATAAAAAAGACGACCACACCGGTGATAAACCATACAGCACTGTGTGAATAGCCCATCAGTAAGTAGCTGATGCTAAAAAAGACCACACCGACCATAAGCATCTCTTTTGCACGGTGTTTCTTCTCACCAATAATCGCCGAAGGTCCCATGGCAAGAACCCCACAAATCATCGCAGGCAGATAAACCATCCACAACTCTTTTTTAGCAAAACCGTACTCTTGTATCATCACAATGGGAATCACCATAAATGCTAAAGTCATCATCCCTTTTTGTAACATATTGGTGATGTTCATCTTCATCAAATCGTGGTCTTTGAAGATATGTTTGAGCTCGCGTTCGTCTGCACCGTAGTGGTGAACAATTTTAGGAGGGTTTGGAACTTTCGTATAGAGGATAATAATCGCTAAGATGGAAAGAGCGGTGGTAATAAAAAAGAGTTTATCCACGCCATAATAGCCACCGATGAGAGAGCCTAACATCATGGAGAGCGCAAAACTCGCGGCAATGCTTCCTCCCATAATCGCCATCGCTTTAGCACGTACCTCTTCTTTGACCATATCGCTAATCATCGCAGTACCCACAGCGCCTATAGCTCCTGCACCTTGTAAAAAGCGTCCCGCCATAAGGGTATAGATATGCTCGGCAAAACCACAGATAAGTGAGCCGATAATAAAAATAACAAGTCCAATAAAAATAGTAATTTTTCGTCCAATTTTATCGGAGAGAATCCCAAAAGGAATTTGAAGTAACATTTGCGTTACGGCGTATCCACCGATGGTGATACCCACCAAAATCTCACTCGAACCCTCTAACCCCAGTGCGTAAACAGAGAGGACGGGAAGAACAATAAACAGACCTAAAAAACGAAGCGAAATAATAAGACTTAAGGGAAAAACGGATTTGAGCATATGCTAGGGATATCCTTCATTTTTAATTAGGAGAGATTTTACCTTTGTTAAACTTTGAAAATTCTATGAAGTTTGCAAATGTATCTATGAGAAAGGTTATTTTATGTTATAATCTTCCAAAATACAGACCAAAAAAAGGATAACAGATGGATATTTTACATGTACTTGGATTTGCAGGTGGAGCGACAATTTATTTTGTAACCCTTTATTACATCGGATTGAACCGTTGGGTAGTGCAAGAGCATACTAAAATTGAAGCTGAGTTTCGCAGTATCAAAGCAGAACTTGCCGCACTTAGAAAATAAGAACGTAAGGGGTGAAAGCCCCTTTTTTTAACGGAGAAAAATGTACCCTTTTTTAGCCTTTGCTTTTGTTTCTTTAGCCTTGTTGAGCGGTTGCGCTCCTAAATCTTCTAGTTTAACCCAAACGACTCCCACTGAAACCATCACGCCTCTTGAAAAATTTGATATTTTGAGTCAAAATGAGAATTTTGATGAGCTTTTGGGGCTGTTTCGTCATAATTGTGAAGCAAATCTTACGAAAAAAGTCTATCCTGAAGCGTGCCATAAAGCGTTACATGTAAAAGATGCCAAAGCTTTTTTTGAAGAAAATTTTGAGCTTAAAAGGGTTGAGCCAAACTCGCAACGCTCAATGCTCACAGGCTATTATGAGCCACTCTTGTACGGTAGTTTAAAAAAAACAGAGCGCTTTAAATACCCTGTGTACGGTAAGCCCAAAGATTTAGTCACCATCGTAGGCGAAAATGATAAAAAGATGCGAGGGCGCTCCGTCAAAGGCAAGATGCTTCCTTATTTTACGCGTGAAGAGATAACAAAACGAAAGCTGGATGCGGAAATACTCTGTTATGTGGATGATAAAATCGACCTTTTCTTTATGGAAGTGCAAGGTTCAGGCAGAGTGGAATTAGATGATGGCAGGGTTATTTTTATAGGGTATGCCGATAGTAATGGACATAGTTACAAATCATTGGGACGAGAGATGATAAACCGCGGTATTTTTGCCTCTGTGGAAGAGGTCTCTTTACAAAGCATTCGTGCGTGGTTAGATAAAAATCCCTCAAAGATAGATGAGCTTTTAAACACCAATCCTAGTTATGTTTTTTTCCGAAAAATGGAGCAAAAAGCAACGGGAAGTTTAGGACTAGTGCTTACACCTGAACGCTCCATCGCGGTGGATAGAAGCTTTATTCCTCTTGGTTCGCTTGTAGCGATTAAAAGTGAATCTGCCGTGTATAGTGTGCATAAATTTGTTTTTGCGCAAGACACAGGTGGGGCGATTAAGGGGCCTAACCGAGCCGATATGTTTATGGGGTATGGAGAGCGAGCCAAATGGATAGCCGGTGAGCTGAAAGCCCCCCTTGAAGTGTGGGTGATGGTTCCTAAAATTTAAACAAAATCTCGCTACAATATAGATTCATCTAAGTTTTCGGAGCACCGTTTGAAGATAGTTTTAGCAACGTCCAATCAAGGCAAAGTGAAAGAGTTTCAAGCATGGATACATGAGTATGAAGTGGTTGCGTACAGTGATATTATGAAGCCTTTTGAGATTGAAGAAACAGGTACTACGTTTAAAGAAAATGCGCTCATTAAAGCACGTGCTGTCTATGAAAAACTAAGCGATAAAAACGTGATGGTGCTGAGTGATGATAGTGGTATTAGTGTGCCTCTTTTAGGTGGAATTCCTGGTATTTACAGTGCGCGTTATGCAGGCGTTGGGGCAAGTTCTGAAGCCAATTTAAACAAACTCATCGCAACGCTCAAAGAAAAAGGTGTGGCAAAAACACCCGCATTTTACACCGCAGCCATTGCGCTGGTGTGCGCTAAAGGAGAGTTTTGTGTGCATGGTTGGATGCACGGCGAGGCATTGGCAGAGGCAAGAGGTCAGAATGGTTTTGGGTATGACCCGATGTTTATCCCTTGCGGGTATGACAAAACCTTAGGCGAGTTAGAGGAAAGTGTCAAAAAAGCCTTTTCGCACCGAGCAAAAGCGCTTGAATTGGCGCATATCGTTATTAACAGTTTGAAATAAAGTAGTAATCAAGAAATCATAAAATACATCAGGCTTTTTTGATAATTTCTATTGCGATAGGGATTATTAAAGAAGCCTCATAATGAAACCTAAAAGGAAAATCATGGCAACAGTATTAATTATCGGTGCGGGCGGTGTCAGCCGTGTGGTTACCAAAAAATGCGCAATGAACAGCGAAGTGTTCACTAAAATCGTCTTAGCAAGCCGAACCAAATCAAAGTGTGACCAGATTGCAGCGGAGATTAAAGAGTCTTTACATGTAAACATTGAAACCGCAGCGATTGATGCGGATGATGTGGACGCTTTAGTCGCCTTAATTGAGCAAGTCAAACCTGCTTTGGTGCTAAACATTGCTCTTCCATACCAAGATTTGACTATCATGGATGCGTGTGTAAAAACCAAAGTACCTTACCTTGATACCGCAAATTACGAGCATCCTGATTTGGCAAAATTTGAATACAAAGAGCAATGGGCACGAGATAACGCTTTTAAAGAAGCGGGCATTATGGCGCTTTTAGGCAGTGGTTTTGACCCCGGTGTGACCAACGTCTTTTGTGCGTATGCACAGCAGTATCTCTTTGATGAGATTCATA
This sequence comes from uncultured Sulfurospirillum sp., assembly GCA_964441765.1. GTDB lineage: Bacteria > Campylobacterota > Campylobacteria > Campylobacterales > Sulfurospirillaceae > Sulfurospirillum. The sequence goes on along the minus strand of CAYTVI010000016.1, from coordinate 1,407 downwards.
CCATCGACATTTTAGACTGTAATGCGGGTGATCATGGGTATCCGTTTGCCACCAACTTTAACCCAGAAATCAACCTTCGAGAAGTGAGCTCAAAAGGGCGCTATTGGGAAGAGGGCAAATGGATAGAAACCGAGCCAGTCTCCGTTAAAATGGTTTGGGATTACCCAGAAGTAGGACCAAAAGACAGTTATTTATTGTACCATGAAGAGTTAGAATCGCTAGTGCTGAACATTAAAGGGCTTAAGCGTATTCGTTTCTTTATGACCTTTGGTCAAAGCTACCTCACACACATGAAGTGTTTGGAAAATATCGGTATGCTTCGCATTGATGAGGTAGAACACAAAGGTATGAAAATCGTCCCAATCGAATTTTTAAAAACCTTGCTTCCAGACCCTGCAAGCCTAGGACCTCGAACGGTTGGCTTTACCAACATCGGGTGTGTGTTTGAAGGTGTGAAGGACGGCAAAAAACGCAAAATCTACATCTACAATGTCTGCGACCACCAAGAGTGCTACCGTGAGACAGGTGCGCAAGCGGTGAGTTATACCACGGGTGTTCCAGCGATGATTGGTGCGAAATTGATGTTAGAGGGCAAATGGTCTGGCAAAGGTGTGTTCAACATGGAACAGTTTGACGCAAAACCTTTTATGGATGAACTCAATGTTCAAGGGCTTCCGTGGAAAATCATTGAAATGAAACCCGAAGAGACGTTTGAGGTTAAATAATGCTATTTTGAGAGCTTTACATGTAAAGCTCTCACCCTTCCTTTTTACATGTAAAGGCTAATCGTGTCAAAATCCATTCTTATTACAGGCTGTTCTTCAGGCATTGGCTACACCTGTGCGCATGGGCTTCAAAAGTTAGGTTACACCGTTTTTGCCACGTGTCGCAAAGAGGCAGATGTGGAGCGCTTAAAATCTGAGGGGCTTAATGCCTTTAGGCTGGATCTGTGCGACAGTGAAAGTATGCACGAGGCGCTTGCATGGATGCTCTCCCAAACGGGTGGGCATATTGACGTGCTGTTTAACAATGGCGCTTACGGGCAACCAGGAGCCGTGGAGGATTTGAAGCGTGAGGTGCTTCGTGAACAGTTTGAGACCAATGTCTTTGGCACTCAAGAGCTTACCAACCTCGTTATCCCCTACATGCGTAAGCAAAAAAGCGGTCGCATCATTTACAACAGCTCCATTTTGGGTTTTGTGGCGATGAGTTACCGAGGAGCGTACAATGCTTCCAAATTTGCCATTGAAGGATTGGCAGATACGATGCGACTTGAATTACACGGCAGTGGCATAGAGGTTGTGCTGATTGAGCCAGGTCCCATTCGGAGTGATTTTCGTAAAAATGCCCTCGCTAAATTTTTAGAGCATATCGACCAAGAAAATTCCGCACATTGTGACGTGTATA
>CAYTVI010000015.1:0-33385 GCA_964441765.1 uncultured Sulfurospirillum sp. | reverse complement strand
GTATCTGGTGTTAAGCCAAATTTTTCAAATAACAATTCAGCCGGTCCACTCGCACCAAAACGTTTCATCCCAATAACTTCATCAGCAAATCGGTACCACTCCACACCCGCACTCGCCTCAATAGCCACGACTTTAGTCTTTGGATCAATCACCGCATCAATATACGCTTTGTCTTGCTCTACAAACAAATCAAAACATGGAACACTCACGATATTGGCAGCAATGCCTAGTTTTGCCAAACGGCATCCTGTTTGAAGGGCGGTAAAAACTTCGCTTCCACTTGCCATCAAGGTGAGCGTAGCATTGTCACGCTTCGTGAGTAAATATCCACCATTTTCCACATCCCCATACGCTCTATCATCTTTAAGCGCTTTGAGTTTTTGACGTGAACAAACAAATGCTGCTGGGGCTTGCATCGAAAGTGCTTTTTGCCATGCTTTGACATTTTCTCTACCATCGCACGGGCGATAAACGTAGAAATTTGGCAACGCTCTAAATTGGCTCAGTTGTTCAATCGGCTGATGCGTTGGACCATCTTCCCCCACACCAATGCTATCATGTGTCCAAATATAGAAGTTTTTAAGTCCCATCAAAGCGGCTAAGCGCACGGAGGGTTTGAGATAATCACTAAAGATAAAAAATGTCGCACTAAACGGTAAGAAAAGACCGTAAAGCGCAAACGCATTGCTAATCGCACCCATAGCATGTTCACGAATCCCAAAGTGGATATTGCGACCATAAGGGAAATCTCCCATACCACCCAGTTCACTTTTATTCGATGGTCCTAAATCCGCACTTCCACCGATGAATCCTGGAAGTGCTTTAGCGATGGCATTGATAATTTTTCCATTGCTATCGCGTGTTGCCACATCACTTTCAAACGTAGGCCATTCGATTTTTGCAACATCTGGATTTAATAATTTTTCGAGTAACGCTTTTTGCTCGCTATTAAGCCCTGAAGCTATCATTTTATTCCACTGAGCTTCTGCTAAATCACCCTTTTCAACCGCACAAGCAAAACGCGCTTTCACATCTTCGCTAACCGCAAAATGAGCTTCAGGATCAAACCCTGCTTTGATTTTAGAATTTTTAATCTCATCGCATCCAAGAGGTGCTCCATGCGCATGATGGCTTCCTTCCATCTCGCACGCACCTTTGGCAATGGTTGTATCGGCAATAATCAAATAAGGTTTTGTTTGCTCTTTGGCTTGTTCTAAAACCGCATTAATTTCATCGTAATTATGCCCATCAATACGCGAGACTTCCCAGCCTTGTGCTTCAAAACGATGCTTCACATCTTCGCTCCACGCAATAGAGGTATCGCCCTCAATCGTAATCGCATTGGAATCATAAATAATGACAAGGTTATCTAAACTCAAGTGTCCTGCTAAAGAACATGCTTCATAACTAATACCCTCTTGCAAGTCGCCATCACCACACAAACAATAGACTTTATGCGTAATGACAGAAGCTTCTTTGGTGTTTAAAATATTTCCCGCATACTTCGCCGCCATAGCAAAACCCACTGCGTTGGTGATACCTTGACCTAAAGGTCCAGTGGTTACTTCAACGCCTGGGACATCATGGTATTCAGGATGCCCTGGTGTTTTACTGCCTAGTTGTCTAAATTGCTTTAAATCATCAATGCTTACATCATACCCTGTAAGGTGTAAAAATGAATAAATGAGTGCGGAAGCATGCCCACCGCTGAAAACCAAACGGTCACGGTTGAGCCATTTTGGATTTTTGGGATTGTGGCTGATGTGGCGCGCTAAAATTGTTACAATATCGGCTAGTCCCATAGGCGCACCCGGATGCCCGCTGTTGGCTTGTTGTACCATATCTGCTGCCAAAAATCGAATCGTATCAGCTTGTTTTTTTAACATTTTTTTATTTTCCATTTGAATTCCTCAACGTCTTATTTAAAATAATCACTCACGATGCTTTTAAGGCATCCTGATAATGTCGTATCGAGTTTGTCCAACTCGGTATCTAACTCTCTTAAAAGCTTTTGCTTTTGCTCTTGCGCACCCTTTAATCCTAAAAGATTGACAAAAGAGTTTTTATGCCCATCATTGTTCGTGGGTTTTCCCGCTTCCTCAGAAGAAAGCGTTGCATCGATGATGTCATCTTGCACTTGAAAGAGTAACCCAAGCTTCATTCCAAAAGCATAAAGTGCTTCTTGCGTTGCTTTATCTAGCTCACAAATCACTGCGCCCATTAAAAGCGATGCCGCAATGAGTTTAGCCGTTTTGTGTACATGTAAAAAGCTCAATTGCTCAACGTCTAAACGTTTATCTTCAAAAAAACAATCAAGTGCTTGTCCCAAAATCATCCCATCAATCCCAGCATCACGGGAGAGAATATCGACAAGCTCAATGCGAGTCTGCGCACTAAGTGGTGCATGAGCGATACAAGCAAACGCATGGGTATTCAGGGCATCCCCAATTAAAACAGCCGTTGTCTCATCATACGTTACATGTAATGTCGGATGACCTCTGCGAAGTGCTGCATTGTCCATACATGGAAGGTCATCGTGAATGAGCGAGTAGGTATGCATCATCTCTAAACCAAGCGCTACATGTAAAGCATTGTTAAGCAACAAAGGACGAGTACTTTGCACAACGCTTAAGAGCAATAATGGACGAAATCGCTTTCCCCCAACGTCAAGCATCTCACCGAGTGCTTGGTTAAAATGAGGATGAAAGCTCTTAACTTCTGGAAGTTCTTTTTTTAAGAAGTTTTCAAAGTGTTCTATTAAATATTTTGAATTCAACCTAGCCCTTTTTTAACGCTTTAGTGTTACGAAAAACTGAAAATCATTGCGCTCAAACAAAAGACTTATCTCTTTGTTTTTGCTCTTTTCCAAATATGCATCCGCTTCAGCTATTTTTTCAACTTTGACATCATCAATTTGAATTAATCTATCGCCCTCTTTCAAACCGCTTTTTTCTGCCAAAGAAGAATAACTTGGACCAATGATTTTCATATCAGGCGTTAGCTTAAATCCTTTGGTTTGGAGGTAACTCTCTTTTTTAGGTTCTACTTTTTTGACAACTTGTGGCTTTGGAGGAAGAATAAGAATATTTTCCTCAACCCACGCATTATTGCGTTCTATCTGAGCACTGAGTTTTGAACTGCTTTTTCCCAGCATAAACGCGTCATGAAATTCGTTGAGGGTTTTTACTTTTTTACCATTGAGTGAAGAAATCTTATCGCCTACTTTGAGTTTGGTTTTCCCTGGTGTCATATCAATCGCATCGACGACAATACTTTCATTGTTTTCAACAAAACGTGCTCCCAAATCGCTGTAGCTTGCTACTTTACCTTCAATAAAACGGTTAAGGGCTTCTGAGCCAATAAAATATTTTTCCCCAACGCCCAGTCCGTACATCTCACAACAAAGACCTCCCACAATACTGCTAGGCTCACCTGCACCACCTAATTCAAAAAAGGTGTTGCTTGTTCCAACTTTCGCTGCATTGAGGACATTTAACGAGGTGTCTGTCATACTCGCAAGCCACTCTCCTAGCTTTAATTCACTGGTTGATTTTAGTTTTATCGGCGTAAGCGGTTTGGCGGATTCAAACAGATAAAGATGAGAGAGGTAATCGTGCTTGATAAAAGGATGTGTTGGCTTTTCTTTCGAATAGGCAATGGCATATTTTTCACTGATAGCTACGGCTCTGGTTGTTCCAAAATAGACCACTGAAGCTCTATTCTTTTCATAACATTGCGAAAAATCAGGATAAACAAACTCTGCTTTGGCAGCCACAACCGGAGCTGCAACTTCTGCCGCGAAAAGAGTACTTGCCATGACACTGAGAAAAAACCATACGTATTTCATTCGTTACCCCTTAGCTTTTAGTGCCAAAGCCTCCAATGCCTGAGAGCATTTGGGCCGTTGCAAATTTTTTATTGTCTTCAACCATTTTAAACGCATCATTCATAGCACTGATGAGCAATATCTGCAATGACTCTTTATCGCCAAGGAGTGAATCATCAATCGTAATATCAATCACTTCGCCATTGCCATTCATACTCACACTCACCATGCCACCACCGCTTTTTGCGGTAAACTCTTTATTGGCTGCATCTTCTTGCATCTTTTGGGCTTGTTTTTGTGCCACTTCGAGCATTGCGCCCATTTTTGAAAAATCAAGATTTTCAAACATCAGATATAATCCCTTACTTCAACAATCGCATTTTGTTCATCGACTAAAACAACGGTCGGCTTGAACGCGGCTAATTCTTCTTCACTCATGTGAGCATACGCAATAATAATGATTTTATCTCCCACATGCGCTTTTCGTGCGGCTGCGCCATTAAGACAGATATCTCTTTGTCCCGCTTTACCTTCAATCACATACGTGGTAAAACGCTCACCATTATTAATATTAACAACTTCTACTTTTTGACCAATTTTAAGATTGGAAGCATCGATGAGTTCTTTATCAATCGTGATGGAGCCAACATAGTTCAAATTGGCGTCAGTTACGGTTGCTCTATGGATTTTACTGTATAACATTTCAAGCGTCATCGCTTTATAACCTCTTTTAAATTTAAGAAAATTAATTTATTTTAGCCTAATTTTGCTAAGAGTTCCCTAACCACGACGCGGTCATCAAAAGGATATTTCACCCCTTTAATCTCTTGATACGTTTCATCGCCTTTTCCCAAAATAAGCACCACTTCATCTTTTTCTCGTATGGCTAACGCTTCGGTGATAGCTTGAAGGCGATCTGCTTTTACATGTAAAGAGGAACTCTCATGCATTCCTGCCAAAATTTCACGAATAATCGCATCAGGTTCTTCACTTCTAGGGTTATCACTGGTGACAATAATTTTTTTTGCATAACGCTGTGCCATAGCTCCCATTTTAGGGCGTTTGGCTCTATCTCTATCCCCACCTGCTCCAAAGACTAAAACAATCTCTTTTTCTTTAAGGCTGTCTAACACTTTCTCCATTCCATCAGGCGTATGCGCAAAATCAACAATGACCAAAGGCTCTTCACTGACCACTTCCATACGTCCCTCAACCCCGCCAAAATGTGCAACGGCTTCGCAAATAGCTTCCATCGGAGCAACACTTAGCATATCCACCGCACTAATAGCACACAAAAGATTGTAAAGGTTGAAAAAGCCATGCATTGGAGATTCAAATTCGTACACTTTTTCAATACGCGCAATCGCAGCACTGATGCCATCTTTGAGTGAATAGGCAAGCACCTTATAGGTCGAAGGATTTTCCACCCCATAACTCATCGCATTGGTTCGGTTAAAGCGTATATTGCGTTCATCTTTATTGATAAGTTTTAAGCTTTCATCTTCAAAAAACTGGCTTTTTACCGCAATGTATTCATCAATCGTTTTATGAAAATCTAAATGGTCTTGTGTCACATTGGTTAAAATTTTCAAAGCAAAGCAAAGCCCATCAATACGATTTTGAGCTATGGCATGAGAGCTAACTTCCATCACAAAATATTCACATCCCTCATCAATCGCACAAGAGAGATTATGGATAGTTTGTAAAATAGGAGGTGTCGTTAGACTTTTATCTTCTATGCGCTTATCGTTGATAAAACAACCCCGTGTTCCTTGCAAACCTACTTTTTTACCCAAATCAAGTAAAATAGAGTAAATCGCCGCAGCCGTTGTGGTCTTACCATTGGTCCCCGTAATGCCTATGATTTTAATACGTCCATCAATACCTAAAAGTGTTAAACACTCTTGAGCGCTAATGATTTTCGTACAGCCCCTATCAATCGCATCTTGTTCATACGCGCTGTTTAGATTGGTTTTTAAAAAAATGCTCGTAGCATCACAGTCATGCGAATTATCCGTTACATGTAAAAACGGTAAATGGTTTTGTAGTGTTATTTTCACGGGCTCTCTTAAATAGTAACTTTTTTAATGAGCGTGAGTAGTTGCTCATCGTTGGGGAAAAGTGTCACGGCACTTTCTAGGTAGTTTAAAGATATCTCAACAAAGCCATTTTCAATCAATTTTGCTAAAAAATCAACAAAATCTTCTTTACGCGAAATAATCACTTTGGTTGAAAACATGATATCTTCAAACGCCTCTTTAAAACTTCCTCGTGCTTCTATAAGGCTCATAAAATCTTCATATTTAATGCCATTTTCAGCGTTGATTTTTGCTTCAAAATCGTTAGTATTTTTAAAAAGATGCGCTATTTTTTCTCTGTTTTCATCCACAGAATGAATAATTTCTTCCATAATACTTTCATAGTTCTCAACACCACTCTCTTTTGTCAGAAGATAGTATTCAAAAAGAGCAACAGCTTGTTCTTCATTATCCACCGCCATATCACATAACAACGCTCCAATACGAGCCTCTTTAGAATGTGGTTCAAGGCTTAAAGCAAAAGAAAAATCTTTCAAAGCTTCAGAAAAATTCTTGGCATAAAAATGTCCAATTCCTTTTTTAATCCATTCATTCATCAATCTCTTAGTTCCTCAACCTCATTTTCCGTTCCAGGTAAAACATTAATCACTTCAATCTCTGGATGGATATCAATACGCAATTGACGCTCCACACCATATTTCAGTGTTTGACCACTTGAAGCACAGCCTTGGCAGGCTCCTTGAAGTTGGACAAAAACACGTCCTTCTTTAATGCGTAACAAAGTCAAACCACCCCCATCAAGAGCAAGCATCGGTTTGATTTTTTCAAGGGATTTTTCAACAACAGGAAATAATTCTTCATCACTAAATGGTATCATTTGTTCTCCTACAAAGAGAGTTTCTCATCTTTCTTGCCTATAAAAAAGCATGCTAGATTGATATCTTATTTAACAATAGTTTGCGTTAAAAATGACTTAATTTTTTGAAGCGTAAAAGAGAGTTAGGAAAAGAAAAGTAAAAATTTTTTATATAGAAAGAACACTTGAAAGGAAAATCCTTTCAAGTGTTAAAAAGAGTCTTATACGAGTTCTAAAAAGGCCATAGGTGCTGCATCACCTTTTCTAATACGTGTTTTCACAATACGTGTATAGCCACCATTGCGCTCTAAATACTTAGGTGCAATTTCGTTAACAAGTTTCTTTGTGCACTCTTTATCTTGAAGTGCTGCAAATACAAACTTGTGTGCATGATCACCGCCAACGCCTGCTTTGGTAATCAACTTTTCAACAAATCCTCTTAGCTCTTTTGCTTTAGGAACTGTTGTCTCGATCTTTTCATATTTAATGACAGCAATAGCCATATTCTTCAAAAGCGCCGCTCTGTGCGATGAAGTACGGCCAAGCTTTCTGTATCCATGCTTATGTCTCATACATTAACCTTCATTGGCTTCAGATTTTAAATCTTCAATTTTTTTCTTGAGTAAGCTAGCAGTTTCTTCTGAGAAATTATATCCTACAGGATAACCACTCTCTTCCATCACTTGTCTAATTTCTTCTAGCGATTTTTTACCTAGATTTTTGAGGTTTTTAAGCTCTAACTCGCTCATAAGAGAAAGTTCAGCAATATATTTCACCTCTGCTCTGTCTAAGCAGTTGAAACTGCGTGCGCTAAGACCTAGTTCTTCAACGCTTTGCAACAGCTTGCCAAATTCTACACCTTCACCAGAAGCTTCACTTCGAGGAGCTACTGCGATATCCAAAATGCCATTAAATACTGACATTTGTGCATACATTGCTTCAAGTGCATTTTTAAATGCTTCAATAGGAGAAACTAGTCCATCTGTTTCAATTGTAAATACAATTTTTTCATAGTTTGGATTATCTTCTACTAGAACATTCTCGATATCATAAACAGCTTTTTTTACAGGTGTAAAGAAAGCGTCCAATGCGATATAGTCATCTCCAACCAAACCACGAATGTTTTCGCTTGGAACATAACCAATACCTTTTTCAATAATCAATGAGAAATTAAGTTCGGCATCTTCATTAATGGTTGCTAAGTAGTTATCAGGTGTTACGATATCTACTAACGCATTTGAAAGATCACTTCCTTTAATCTCTTTAGGGCCAGAAAAAGAGTAGTTAACTTCTACACGTTTTTCGTCACCTTTGATTTTAAAACGAACATTTTTGAGGTTTATAATAAAAAGCGCAACATCTTCAAGCATACCTCGCATGCTATCAAACTCATGGGTTACGCCTTCAATCTTAACTGCCGTTGGTGCAGAACCTACTGTACTGCTCAAAAGAAGTCTACGCAATGGGTGCGCCAAAGTAACAGCAAAGCCTGATTCAAAAGGATAGGCACTGACTTGCACTTTATTAGACGCGATATTTTCGACTTCAATTTCCGTTGGCATGTAAGCTGATGTATTGATTTTTTTCATATGCTACCTACTTTATTATTTAGAGTATAGCTCAACGATTAATCTTTCTTCAACCGGAATTACCACTTCATCTCTTTCTGGAATACGTGTAAAAATACCCATCGCTTTATCTCTTTCAACATCAACCCAAGGAACAATCCCTGTTTGTTGTGTCAATTCAAGTGCTCTTTTAACTTGTGGGTTATTTTTAGACTTTTCACATACTTCTACTTTATCACCTGCACGTACAACATACGAAGGAATATCTACACGACTTCCATTCACTAAAATATGTCCATGCGTGGTTAACTGACGCGCAAATCTTCTTGTTGTTGCAAAACCCATACGGTAAACAACGTTATCAAGTCTTCTTTCAATCAACTGCACAAGGTTAATACCGGTATTTCCCTCTTTACGTGCAGCTTCGTCAAATATACGTCTGAATTGTTTTTCAGAAACTCCATACATAAATTTAGCTTTTTGTTTCTCTCTTAATTGGAGTCCATATTCACTAATTTTTGCTCTTCTTTGTCCGTGTTGACCTGGGGCATATGGTCGCTTGTCCAATGCGCTTTTACCAGCAAGTCTGCGCTCACCTTTAAGGGCTAAGCTGACACCAAGTCTTCTTTCGAGCTTCTCGACTGGTCCTCTATATCTTGCCATTTTTTCTCCTAATCTATTGCATAAACGAAAAAATTATTGTGTTTCTCTAAAAAGATAATCTATTAGAAAATAGAATTAAACTCTTCTTCTCTTTGGAGGTCTACAGCCATTGTGTGGTAAAGGTGTTACGTCTTTTAAGAAAGATACTTTAACGCCTTCTGATGTACCTGCACTCTTTACCGCTGTTTCACGACCACTGCCTGGTCCTTGAACTTTGATTCCGATTTCTTTTAGGCCATGCTCTTTTGCTTTTGTCAATGCATCTTCAACAGCTTGTTGTGCGGCATAAGGAGTAGATTTTTTACTTCCTTTAAAGCCCAAGCTTCCTGCACTGCTCCAAGCAATAACATTTCCCATCTCATCGGTCACAGTTACGACAGTGTTATTAAATGTTGCAGAGATATGGATAATACCTTTAGCAATATTTTTTCTAACAACTTTTTTACGTACTACTTTTCTTTTTGCCATCTGATTCCCTTTGAGACTCTGTTATTTAGCTTTTGCGCCAACGGTACGTTTTTTACCTTTTCGGGTACGCGCATTCGTTTTTGTTTTTTGACCTCGAACTGGCAAGCCTTTTCTATGTCTAAGTCCACGGTAACTACCCATGTCCATTAATGCTTTAATGTCCATTGCTACTTTTTTACGAAGATCACCTTCTACTTGAAAACCTGCTTGAATTTCTTTACGAATTGCCGCAACTTCATCTTCACTTAGCTCATGAACTCTTTTATCAAACGAAATTCCAGTAGCTGTTAAAATAGCTCTAGAACTTGTCAAACCAATACCGTAGATATACGTCAAACCGTACTCTACTCTTTTCTTCATTGGAAGGTCTACACCTGCAATCCTTGCCATGCTTATCCTTGTCTTTGTTTATGTTTTGGATTTACGCAAATGACTCTCACGATACCTTTTCGCTTAATCACCTTGCACTTATCGCACATCTTCTTTACAGAAGGTCGTACTTTCATTGTGACTCCTGAACGTTTTTTCCACTTAATTTGAGTGAAACTGTCACAGGTTTGATGATGTTTATCAAACCAACAATCGAAAAAACAGTGGTCTTTTTTTCGATTATTCTTCACACAGCTTTACAAAAGGGCTAAATTATACACAAAACAAGCTAATAATTTACTTATAGCGGTATGTTATGCGACCTTTGTCTAAACTATAAGGCGTTAATTCTACCTTAACCGTATCTCCGGGCATTATCTTAATGTAATGCATCCGCATCTTTCCCGCAATATGACATAAAATCACATGGCTATTTTGCACTTCAACTTTGAATGTTGCATTGGGAAGCGCTTCAATTACTTTTCCATCGATCTCTATCACATCATCTTTTGCCATTGTACCTCCTAAAAAATTGATAAAATTTCTGCCTTACCATCAATCACAGCAACGGTGTGTTCGTAGTGACTGCCTCTGAGTCCATCTGTCGATACAACTGACCATTTATCATCTAAGATTTTAGGGGTTGCCTCTTTTTGACAAATCATTGGCTCAATACAAAATACCATACCATTTTTGATTTTAGGACCACTTTTGGGATTGATTCCTTCTAAATAATTTGGAATTTCAGGTTCTTCATGAGGCTTTCGCCCAATTCCATGACCACAAAATCCACGCAATGGCACAAATCCTCTTGCTATAATAAATTGCTCTATTGCAAAGGAGAGTTCTTTAAAACGCATCTCTGGCTCAATAATGCTAATAGCATAATAGAGTGCATCTTTAGCACATGCAATCAACGCTGTATCATTGTGTGAAATTGTTCCAACAGGTAGTGTTATTGCCGAATCACCATACCAACCATCTAATTCTGTTCCAATATCCAATCCTACAATATCACCTTCTTGAAGGATATAATCATTAGGAATCCCATGGATAATCACTTCATTCACAGAAGTGCACACACCTGCTGGAAAACCATACAATCCTTTGAAGGCTGGGCGTGCACCTAAACTTTGGATATAAGATTCACCCATACTGTTTAGTTCTCTCAAACTAAGGCCAGGGTGAACCTTACATGTAAGATAGTCTAATGTTTTAGCAACAACTTCATTTGCATGGCGAAGCTTTGCAATTTCGCTTGCTTTTTTAATTGTTATTGACATTATATATTTACAGTCCTACTGCACTGAGTGTTTCGTATTTATTCATGTACATTTGTGCTTCGATTTTTCTCATTGTATCAAGAGCAACTTGAACAACGATAAGAACGGCTGTTCCACCAAAGTAAAATGGTACACCCATAAATTTAACTAAAACCCATGGTAGTGTTGAAATAAGTCCTAAATAGATTGATCCCCAAAGGGTTAGTCTACTAGCTACTTCATTTAAAAACAATGCCGTACCTTCTCCTGGTCTAATACCAGGGATAAAGCCACCTTGCTTTTTAAGATTTTCTGAAATATCTTTTGCATTAAAAACAATCGATGCATAAAAATAAGCAAAGAAAATAACAAAAATAAAGGTCAATACATTAAATACATAACTATTTGGATTTAAAAAATCATGAATAGCCTGAACCATTGGATTGGTACTTGCTTGCATAATGGTTGATGGAAACATCAAAATTGCACTTGCAAAAATAGGCGGGATAACACCACTTAAGTTCATTTTAATAGGTACATAATTCATGATACGCTTATGTTGATTTTGTAAGACAACTTTACGAGAGTAAGAAATCGGTATACGACGTTCTCCCATCTCAACGTAAATAATTGAACCAACGGTTGCTAGGATAACCGCTAAAATACCAATAACAACTAAGAAGTTAAGCTCACCTGTATTCACAAGATTTATAGTTCCACCAATTGCACTAGGAATTCCTGAAACGATACCTGCAAAAATAATCAAACTAATACCGTTACCAATACCACGTTGTGTTATTTGCTCACCAATCCACATCAACAACATCGTTCCTGCCAACATACTTGCTGCTGCAACTGCTGAAAATGTTGTCATATCAAGCATAATAGCGCTTTCGCCCGCACGTCCTGTCATACCACCAAGTCCAACAGAAACACCGATAGCTTGGACAATAGTAATGACAATTGTTGCATAACGGATGATTTGCATGTATTTAACCATACCATCGCGTTCTTTTTTCATTTTACCAAGAGTAGGGAAAGTTGCTGCAAGAAGTTCCATAATAATAGATGCAGTGATATACGGCATAATACCTAAGGAGATAATACTTAATCGTTCAGCAGCATTTCCACTGAACATATTAAACATTCCTAAAGCATTAGAGCTATTGGAATCAAAAAATTCCTTAATAACATCTATATTAACACCAGGGACTGGCACATATGCCAGAACCCTGTATGCAAATATAAAACCGAGTGTTACTAAAATCTTTCGGATAAGATCTTGACTCATTTCTCAGTTCCAGTGAAACTTACATTTTCGTCTTTGATTTTTGAAGCAAGTTCTTTTGCATTTGCGCCAATAAGTTTAACTTTAATGACTGCGCTTGACATTTTATGAACTGCTCGAATCGCATCCACTGTAATTTCACTTAACTCTGCAATTGCTGTAATTTTTTCGATATTGATTACATAAGGTTTTTCAATTTTAGAAGTAAAGCCTACTTTTGGTAGTCTTCTTTGAAGTGGCTGTTGACCACCTTCAAAACCTCTTTTCTTCTTATAACCTGTACGAGATTTTTGACCGTTTGCACCACGGCTTGCTGTTTTACCCATACCACTACCTTGACCACGACCTACACGTTTGATCTTTTTCGTAGAGTTATCTGCTGGTGTAAGATTATCTAATGCCATTTTGAATCCTTCTCTTCACTTAGCTTTTAATCATACTAAGAGCTTTAATGGTTGCTCTTACTACGTTAGAAGCATTGTTTGAACCCAATGACTTTGTCAAAATATCTTTAATACCTGCAAGTTCAACAACAGGACGTGTTGCACCACCAGCGATTACACCGGTACCATCACTTGCTGGTTTAAGAATAATACGACTAGCATTAAATTTAACTTCAACGTCATGTGCGATGGTTGAACCTTTGATATTCACTTTAACAATGTTTTTGAATGCATCATCTACTGCTTTTCGAATCGCATCAGGAACCTCTTTTGCCTTACCAAAACCAAAGCCAACAAGACCTTTTTTATTACCCACAACGACTAGTGCTGTAAATCTAAAACGTCTACCACCTTTAACAACTTTTGTTACGCGGCCAATGTTAACGATGACTTCTTCAAACTCTTCTTTGTTGTATTTTTCCATTGAATCGTTTTCCTCTTCTTTATTTACAGCACGATGCCGTTAGCTCTGAGGCCATCTGCAAATGCAGCTACAACACCATGGTATAAATAACCATTTCTATCGTAAACGACTTTTGTCAAATTTTGTGCCTTCAAAGTTTCAGCAAAAACTTTTGCAACCTGAGTTGCACCTTCTTTACTAGCGTTAAATCCTAATTTTTTACCATCAACACTTGCTAAAGTAACGCCATTGACGTCATCAATTGCTTGTGCATAGACATAACGATTAGATTTAAAGAAAGAGATTCTTGGTCTCTCAATTGTGCCAAATATATCCGCTCTAACTCTTTTTTTACGTTTTGCTCTTAATGCAAGTTTACGTTTTAAAATATTTGCTCTCATTGCCTATCCTCTACTTCTTGGAAGTTTTTCCGGCTTTACGGATAATAGTCTCATCAGAATATTTAATACCTTTACCTTTGTAAGGCTCCGGAGCTCTAAAACTTCTAATCTCAGCAGCGATTTGGCCAACAATTTGCTTATCATCGCCTACAATCGTAATGACGTTTTTCTCAACACTCATTTTGATATCTTGTGGAAATGGGTAATTAATTGGATGTGAATATCCTAATTGTAATTCCAATACATTTCCATTTACTGCAGCTCTGTAACCAACACCATTGATTTCTAATTGCTTTTTAAAGCCTTCAGTTAAACCTGTAATGATGTTTTGACCTAGAGCGCGGTATGTTCCCCAAAAAGCACTGCTTTGTCTGTCAGCACCTTTAGCAGCGAACACAAGTTCTCCATTTTCAACGACAACGTCAACATTTCCCTTAGTATCCAAAGTTTTTTGAACACTTCCTTTTTTGAACGCTATTACAGATCCCTCTACTGACACATCAATGCCAGCAGGGATCTTAACAGGTTTTTTTCCAATACGAGACATACTTTTTCCTTTTACTTGTCTACGATAAGCTTACATCTTAGAATGGATATCGAATACCATAAAAGAAGGGCTAATTACCAAATACTACAGATAACTTCGCCACCAAGACCTGCTTTGTGTGCGTCGTCATTACTGAGAACACCTTTTGATGTACTTACAACGATAGTACCATAGCCATTTTTGAAGCGTTTAATTTCATCACAACCTTTATAGACTCTACGTCCTGGTTTTGAGATTTTTTTCACTTCATTGATAACTTGTTGACCTCTTGCATCGTATTTCAAAACAACGTTGATAAACTTTTTAGGGCCCTCTTCGATTACATTGAAGCTTTCAATATAACCTTTGTTTTGAAAAATCACTAAGATGGCTTCAACTAATTTTGAGTGCATCAATTTTGTTACATCAAGTCTTCGCATTGATGCATTTCTGATTCTTGTTAAAGAATCTGCTACTAGATCATTAATCATAGTCTATTTCCTTACCAGCTTGCTTTTTTGAGGCCTGGAATAAGACCTTCATTTGCCATTTTACGTAGACAAATTCTGCAGATACCAAAATCTCTGTAAACAGAGTGTGGACGTCCACAAATCTGACATCTGGTGTATGCTCTTACTTTAAACTTAGGCTTTCTTGCAGCCTTTGCAATCATCGATTTTTTAGCCATCTTATTTACCCTTTGCGAACGGCAAACCAATGAGTTCAAGAAGTCTAAAGGCTTCTTTATCATTGTTAGCAGTTGTTACGATTGTAATGTTCATACCGTGTGTTTTCATAATGTTATCATATTCAACTTCTGGGAACATCAACTGCTCATTTAAACCAAAGTTGTAGTTTGATCTACCATCAAAACCTGTTTTTGGAAGTCCTCTAAAGTCTTTTACTCTCGGAAGTGCAACAGAAATCAACTTATCTAAAAAAGCATACATTCCATCTTTTCTAAGAGTAACTTTAACACCAACTGGATAGCCAGCACGAACTTTAAAACCTGCAACAGACTTTTTAGCATTGGTAACAACCGCTTTTTGTCCAGCGATTAATGAGATGGTATCAACGATATTTTGCAATACCTTTGTATCTTTACCTTCTTCACCAGCACCTACGCTAATAACGATTTTTTCGATTTTAGGCGTAAGCATTGGGTTTGCAATATTAAACTCTTTGACCAGTGCTGGTTGTACTTCAGCACTCATTTTTTCTTGCAATCTGTTCATTATTTACCTTCTACTTTAGCCACATTCGATACATGGATTGGCTTTTCAACAGTGTTGAACCCACCCTTTGGATTGCTCTCGCTTGGCTTAATGGCTTTTTTTACTACCTTGCAACCCTCAACAACTACTTGGGCAGTTTTTGGCAATACTTGAAGTACTTTAGCCTCTTTACCCTTATCGTCGCCCGCGATAACTTTAACAGTATCGCCTTTTTTAATTTTCATCTTTGTTGCCATTAGAGTACCTCCGGTGCCAAAGATACAATTTTCATGAAGTTTGCATAACGAACTTCACGACCGACTGGTCCGAAAATACGTGTACCGATTGGCTCTCTTTTGTTATCAAGAATAACAGCTGCATTCTCATCAAAACGAATGAGTGAGCCATTTTCTCTTTGAATCTCTTTTTTTGTTCTTACGATAACCGCTTTTACAACTTGTCCTTTTTTCACTTTACCACTTGGTAATGCTTTTTTGACAGAAGCAATGATAACATCACCGACTGTTGCATAACGACGTTTACTACCACCAAGAACTTTAATACACATGATTTCTTTAGCACCACTGTTATCAGCTACCGCTAATCTTGTAAAACTTTGTATCATTATTCAACTCCCACTTTAACAATTGCGTTAAGTCTAAAAGATTTTCTTTTAGAAAGTGGTCTGCACTCGATAGCACTTACAGTGTCACCCGCTTTTACTTGGTTGCTCTCATCATGGACTAAGTATTTTTTAAAACGCTTAACGAACTTACGATATCTTGGGTGCATAACGCGTCTTTCTACTAAAACAGTGATAGTTTTATCGCCCGCTTTTTGAACAACTACGCCTTGAATCTCTCGTTTTAAAGCCATTAGTTACCCCTTACTTGAGCAGAAATAGCCGTATTAATACGTGCGATATCTCTTCTAACTTCTTTAATCTCATTTGGATTAGTCAGTTGCATTGTTTTTAGCTTTTGTCTTAATGTAAACAAAAGAACCTTTTTCTCTTTTAACAGTTCTGCAAGCTCAGATGCGCTTTTGGTGTTTAAATCAATATACTTCATTTTCGCTCTCTCGCGTTACAATCTTGGTTTTAAAAGGCAATTTGTGCATTGCAAGGGTTAATGCTTCACGCGCCAACTCTTCAGGAACACCCGCCATTTCAAAAATGATTCTGCCTGGTTTAATATTCATAACCCATTTATCAACAGAACCTTTACCCTTACCCATTCTCGTTTCTAAAGGCTTAGCCGTTAATGGTTTATCAGGAAATACTCGAATCCATGTTTTTGCTTGACGCTTAACATGTCGTGTATAAGCAATCCTTGCAGCCTCAATTTGGCGTGAATCAATACGTCCAGCTTCAACAGCTTTCAAACCGATTTCACCAAAAGAGATTGAAGCACCACTGTGCGCTTCACCGCGGTTGCGGCCTTTCATCTGCTTTTTATATTTCGTTCTTTTAGGCATTAACATTAGTTTTTACCTCTCTCTCTACGCTGTTTTGGCTTGCGAGTAGTTTCTTTTTCAGGTGCTTCTTCTTTTTCTGGAGCAATCCCTTTAACAAGAACCTCACCTTTAAAGATCCATACTTTTACACCGATAACACCGTATGTTGTGTGAGCTTCAGCAAACCCGTAGTCGATTTTTGCACGAAGCGTATGAAGTGGAACACGTCCCTCAAGATACCATTCAGTTCTTGCCATCTCTGCACCGCCTAATCGGCCAGCTACACAGATTTTAATTCCTTTTGCACCTGATTTTTGTGCGCCCTGAATTACTTTTTTCATTGCACGACGGAATGCTACACGACGTTCTAATTGCATTGCAACGTTTTCTGCACAAAGTTGAGCAGAAGCTTGAGGACGTCTTTCTTCTTTAATATTGACATTGACATCTTTATCAATCAACTTAGTAAGTTTCAATCTAAGTTTTTCAATATCTGAACCCTTTTTACCAATAATGATACCAGGACGTGCGGCAACGACAGTAACACGTAATTTTTTAGCAGTTCTCTCTATTAAGATTTGGCTTACACCTGCATAATAGAGCTCTTTTTTCAAAAATGTTCTAATTTTGTAATCTTCACCAATGCTTGTCGCTAAGGTTTGTTTACCTGGAAACCAACGTGAATCCCAGTTTCTATTAATACCAAGTCTTAAACCAATCGGATTTACTTTTTGACCCATCTTAGTCTTCCTTCTTTGCAGGTTTTGCTACTTCTACAAATACATGAGAAGTTGGTTTTCTGATGCCACTCGCACTACCTCTTGCTCTTGGCATAAAACGCTTAAGCACAGGACCAGCGTCAACACGGCATGAAGCAACAACGACTTCATTTGGTTCAAATCCACCATTGGCGACTGCAGAAGCAATGACTTTAGAGATAATTTTTGCACCTTTGTTTGGCATAAATTCTAAACTTGCCATAGCAAATTCAGCGTTCAAACCTTGAACTTCACGTGCAATTAAACGAGCTTTTGTAGGTGATAAACGGATAAATTTTAATATTGCTTTACTCATCTTCTACCTACTTACCAATTTTTTTCTGAACAGAGCCTTTGTGGCCCTTAAATGTACGTGTAGGTGCAAATTCACCCATCTTATAACCAATATGGTTTTCTGTTACATACACAGGAACAAAGTTTCTACCATTGTGTACATTGAATGTAAGTCCGATCATATCAGGAATAATAGTACTTCTACGAGACCATGTCTTAATCGGCTTGTTTGATTTTGTCTCTTTTGCTTCAAGCGCTTTTTTCAACAAATGAGCGTCAACAAAAGGACCTTTTTTTAGCGATCTAGCCATCTATTTTCCTTTTCTTCTAGAGATAATCAGTTTGTCGCTCGCTTTTTTCTTACGAGTTTTTCTACCTTTAGTTGGTTGTCCCCATGGAGTTACTGGATGACGTCCTGAGTTGGTTTTACCTTCACCACCACCGTGTGGGTGATCTACAGGGTTCATTGCAGAACCACGTGTTTGAGGTCTAATACCACGATGTCTGTTACGACCCGCTTTACCAATAACAACGTTTGCCCAGTCTTCATTTCCAACAACACCAACAGTTGCCATACATTCACCAAGGATTTTACGCATTTCACCGCTTGGAAGTCTTACCATAACATATTGCTCTTCTTTACCCATAAGCTGTGCGTAGCCACCAGCACTTCGTGCCATTTGACCACCCTTACCAGGTTTAAGTTCAAGGTTATGTAAAATTGTTCCTACAGGAATGTTTTTAAGTTTCATCGCATTACCTGGCTTAATATCTAATCCAGCTTCAGCAGATTGAACTTTATCACCAACATTCAAACCAGATGGTTGAAGGATATAGCGTTTGTCACCATCAACATAGTTGATAAGTGCAATACGACAATTTCTATTTGGATCATATTCAATAGCAGCAACAGTACCTTCAATGTTAAACTTTGTACGTTTAAAATCAATAATTCTGTAAAGCTTTTTAGCTCCCGCTTCTTTGTGACGAGAAGTGATTCTACCATTGTTATTTCTACCCGCAGTTGCAGCGATTTTCACTAAAAGTGAAGGAACGCTTGGCTTTGCAGTAATATCACCTGAATCCAATCCCGTCATAAATCTACGGCTTGGGGTATATGGTTTAAATGATTTTATTGCCATAATTACGCCTCCACATTTTCAAGTTTAGCGCCTTCAGGCAACTGAACATAAAACTTTTTAAAATCATTACGCTTACCTTCAATGCCTTTAAACTTCTTGACTTTTCCCATCATTCTTAGAGAATTGATTTTTACAGGTGTAAAACCGAAGTACTCTTTAAGCACTTCTTTTAAACTGTTTTTTGTCATTCTAACAGATGTTTGAATAACAACGGTACCATTCTCTTGAAGGCTCAAGCTCTTTTCAGTATAAAGGATTGCTTTAATATCAGTTATATCAGCCATTCTTAGCCCTCTTTTGTAATTGATTCAAGCACTGATTTTTCTATAACCACAGCATAGAAAGCAGTTGCCAAGTAAGCATTTAGCTCATTTGCTTCCACAAGATAGCAGTTTTGAATGTTTCTAAATGCTAACATTGTTTGTTCATCGATCAATTCTTTAACGATAAGTGCATCACGTGCACCCAATGTTTTAAGAACTGCAGCCGCATCTTTTGTTTTACCTGATTCAATTGAAATCGAATCAACAACAAAAAGTGCATTATTAGCAGCTTTTTCATTCAATGCAAATTCAAGTGCTAATTTCTTTTGTTTTTTATTGACTTTTTGATCGTAGTTCTTAGCCATTTTTGGACCAAATGCAGAACCACCACCAACCCATACTGGGCTTCTTCTACTTCCCGCTCGAGCGCCACCACGGCCTTTTTGTGCCCATGGTTTTTTACCACCACCGCTTACATCGCCCTTACCTTTAGTACGAGCTGTGTTTGAGCGAAGTGCTGCTTGGTACGATTTTACATAAAGGTATAGGTTATGAGAGTGAATCTCTTCAAAAGACTCAGGAAGAGCCAATGAACCTACATTTTCAAATTTTTCGTTTAGTACGATTGCACTACTCATTTAACAATCCTCGCTTTACCTAATGCTCCATTTGCGCCAGGAACTGAACCCTTAACGACAAGAATGCCGCTTGCTGCGTCAAAAGAAACAACTTCATTTTTTACGGTTACTTGTGTGTTACCATAATGACCTGGCATTTTCTTACCACGTTGTACACGACCTGGCCATTCGCGGTTACCGATAGAACCAGTACTTCTATGGAAACGGTGACCGTGTGCACCTGGTCCTCCACCGAAGTTATGACGTTTCATAACGCCTGTAAAACCTCTACCTTTAGTATTCAAAGACACTTTTAATGTTTTTGCTTCACTTAAAGGCGCTGTGTCTAAAACACCCGCTTCTGCGTTGGCAACATCAAGTGTTACAAAACGATTGTATTCAGCAGAAAGTTCATATTTCTTTTGCTGACCAGCAATAGCTTTGTTCATTTTCTTACCACTTGCATAAGAGACTAAAGCACGTTTATTTTCATCAACAGTACATACTTTTGCTTCGTAAACCTTGAGTAACGTTACCGGAACACTAGGTACTGCAATTGTTCGGCTCATACCGATTTTTTCAATAATATATTCCATCATTACCCCTTATTTACCCATAGCTCTAACTTCAACGTTCACTTCAGGCGCGAGGTCAAGCTTCATGAGTGAATCTACCGTATCTGTGGTTGCAGAAACGATGTCAATCATACGTGCATGAATTCTCATCTCGAATTGCTCTCTTGAAGTTTTGTTGACGTGCGGTGATCTAAGCACTGTATAGCGCTTGATTTTTGTAGGCATTGGAATTGGTCCGACAATTTCGGCTCCAGTTCGTTTAACAGCTTCGACGATAGCTGCAACTGATCTGTCTAAAACTCTATGGTCATACGCCTTGAGTTTAAGTCTAATTTTTTCCATTCAGGTACCCCTTTAAAGAACTTGTCATCGTGATGATGACCTAATTAAGGAACGTGATTTTACTCAAATTTTTGATGAAAGTCAAGAAATATAGGGCTTTTTGAGATTATATCTATTATTTTATTTCCTTTTAAAAAGGAAAGTATTAAAATAACAAACAAGGAAAAACATGCAAACACTTCAATATCTTTATGAGTCCAATTTTAAAAACAGTACTTTTTTAGACCGCAAAGTCTCTATCAATGCTAAAAAAACCCTGCTTTTAGGTCCTAGAAAAAGTGGGAAAACGCACTTGATATATGACCATTTGAGCCATTATGAAAAGGGGAGTTATCTTTATATTGATCTAAGTGATGACCGTATTGAGAAAGATGAAATCGCCGAAAATTTACCTCTTTTTTTAAAACAAAATCCTATAAAACTGCTGGTTTTGGAACATTTCGATTTTTCATTTGAAGTGCCTGAAGTTGAGAAGATAATCATCACCACTTCGTTTACATGTAACGCTCTAGTTGGTTTTGAAACGCTGGTACTCTACCCTCTTGATTTTGAAGAATTTATTGCATTTGATAAAAAACATTCCAATATTGAGCACCTTTTCAATCTCTATGCCAATCAAGGAACATTTGCGCATATCATCCAAGACAACGAGCAAAATCCTCACCGTTTGATGCAAGAGATGCTCCATCTCATCCTTGGTCATGGGGTGGAATTTTTGGTTTATAAACGCTTGTGTGAACTTCAAAGTACGAAAGTTTCACTCTTTCAAATTTACAATTATCTCAAAAGTTTTACCAAAATCTCAAAAGACAAACTCTACGCCATCACTGCTTCATTGGTGGAGCAAAAACTTCTTTTTTGGGTAGAAAAATACAATGCTCCTCACTTTGCTAAAAAAGTTTATGCCATTGACTTTGCGTTTAAAAATGCGATTAGTTTTAAAAAAGATTTTCCAAAACGGTTTGAAAATATGGTTTTTTTGGAATTAATGAAACGCGATAAAAAAATCTATTATGAAGAAGGGATTGATTTTTATCTGCCAGAAGAAAACTTAGCGATTTTGTGCATCGGTTTTGCACCCAAAGAGGTGATTGAAGTCAAAATCCAAAAGCTCCTTCCAAGCTTTTGGGCATTACATGTAAAACGCATCGAAGTGGTAACGCTTAGCAGTGAAAGTGCCCTTGCGATTGAGGGGATGAGCTTTTCTATCTTACCTTTTTGGGAGTGGTCACTGCAACTCTAAGCTACGTTCTACACGTTTTAAAATGGTGATGGCATTGCCTTTTTCATTGAAATAAAAATGGTCAACCAGTTTTTTGATAATCATAAAACCTCGCCCGTTAAAGCTGTGTGGGTTGATGACTAAGTTTTTCAAAATCTTCGTATCAAAGCCATCGCCATCATCTTCCACCACCGCTTCAAACAGCTCACCACAACCATCATTGACAATCGAAAATCGCACACAAATCATCTTCTCTTGATGCAACGCTTCAAGACGTGACATCTCATCATCAAAAAGGTCATTTTCAATCAGATAATTTTTACGCATTTTATTGACCCCAAAGCTTCCATGTTCAAGCGCATTGAGTAAAAGTTCAGAAAAGGCTAACAATATCTCACTTCGGCATTTACTGCGAATCAGATGTGATTTTAGATACCCAGAAATACTCTCAAGCGCTTCATCGACGGCTTCATAGGTACTTGGAATAAAAAGTGTTTCAAAAGATTTGTAAAAGCTTGATTTTTGAATATAGACATACGTCAAATCATCATCGCCATTGTGAATACGCTCTTGTACTCTTGTACGAAAGGCAATGAGACTTTGTGCCTCTTTAAAATCTTCTTTAAGCAGCAAAGCATACGGTTTTCCATCTTCTGTGAAGCTTTCACTTAACCCATCGGTATAACAGAGCATTTTATGCATTTGTGTCGAAATCAGTGCTTTGACACTGATATTCTCAGAGTAAGAACCAAGCGGAGGGTTATTGCTTCTGATGCTAATAAGCTCTCCAGCGTGTGTTTCAATCAAAAAAGCAGGCATCCCACATGAAGCATAGCGAACGAGCGAATGTTTGACATCAAATTCGATGAGCATGATACATAAAATCTCATCGCCTAAAAGATTTTTTTGAAGAAATTTAAGCATTTTATGCGACCATTGTTCAAAGACAAAACCGCCCAACTCCTCTTCCAATTCATCAAAAAAGTAGTTTAAAAATCGCGTCAGTCCCATAGCATTCATCGCCGCACTAATGCCTTTTCCCATCGCATCAGCGATAAATCCAACCAAACGTCCATCTTTGGTTTTGCGTAAAGAATAGGTATCGCCACTTAGCGCACTGTAAGGCTTATACGAAATATCCACTCGCAATAGCTCTTTTTTACCATGTCTATGAAGCTCTATTTGCTGGTAATAGATGTCATTTTGAATCAAAAAGAGTTCTTTATTAAAGGCTTTATCCAGTTCGTCTTGAAGACTTTGCATACCTATATCCCTTTGAAGTGTGCAGTATTTTAGCAAAGATAGACTAAACTTTTACATGTAAAAAGGAGTGTTATGCTGTTGTGTGGAATTGATGAAGCAGGACGTGGTTGTTTAGCAGGCCCATTGGTGGTTGCAGGCGTTGTTTTGCGAGAAAGCATCTTAGGACTTAATGACTCTAAAGTTTTGAGCGAAAAAGAGCGGGAGAGACTTTTTGATATCATTCAAGAAAATGCAGACTCAAAAATCGTCTTTTGCGACAACACGATGGTCGATGAAAAAGGCTTGAGCGCTTGTCTTAAATTTGCCATTGAAACCATTAAAGACCATTTTCACGAGCATGATATTTTGATGGATGGCAATTGCACCTTTGGGGTTTTGGGTATTCGCACCCTTATCAAAGCAGATGCGACCATACCAGAAGTCAGTGCGGCGAGTATTTTGGCAAAAGTGAGTAGAGATAGGTATATGAAAGAGGTCGCACCTCTTTATCCACAGTACCGTTTTGAAACGCATAAAGGATACGGAAGTGCTTTACATGTAAAAGCCATCAAAGAGCATGGCTATTGCGAGTTACACCGCAAAAGCTTTAAGATTAAGGAGCTCAATCAGCCTTCACTGTTTTAGATAAATTTTTTGAAGATACTCTAATCGAGAACCCATATTTAAAAGTAATAAATCAGCAATCACCAATGCAGCCATCGATTCGGCAACCACACTCCCACGTACTGCGATGCACGGGTCATGTCTGCCTTTAAGATTACATGTAAGCGCATTGGCGTTTTTGTCGATTGTCTCTTGTGCAAGAAAAATAGAAGGGGTTGGTTTAAAATAGACTTTACATGTAATGGTATCACCATTACTTATTCCACCTAAAATTCCACCACTGTTGTTGCTCTTAAAACCCTCTGGTGTAATGGCATCATTGTTTTGTGAGCCTTTAAGTGTTGCGGCGTGAAAACCTTCTCCAATTTCGACACCTTTAACCCCATTGATGCCCATCATCGCATCGGCTAGAAGTGCGTCTAACTTATAATAAAGTGGCTCACCCAAACCTTTAGGAGCGCCCAAAACTTGCACCAATGCCACACCGCCTATGGAATCATGCGCATTTTTAGCCTCTAAGATTTTCTCTTTTTGAGCCTCTTCTACACTCGCATCAAGCGCATAAATCTCACTTTGAACGACACGCTCAAAATCATAACTGTGCGCTTCAATGCCGCCAATGGCGCAAATCCCGCTTTGTACTTTTACATGTAAAGAAGAAAGCAGTAGCTTTGCTATTGCCCCAGCAGCGACACGAGCAGCTGTTTCTCTCGCACTACTGCGTCCTCCACCTCGGTAATCACGAAAGCCATACTTGTGAAAATAGGTAAAATCCGCATGCCCTGGACGAAATAAATCTTTGACATTTTCATAATCATTGCTTTTTTGATTTTCATTAAAAATCACCATCGCAATGGGCGTTCCCGTGCTTTTGCCTTCAAACACCCCACTTAAAATCTCAACTTTATCACCCTCATTACGGGATGTTGCGTACTTATTTTGACCTGGACGACGACGGTCTAATTCACTTTGGATAAAGGCTTCATCGATAGCAAGTCCCGAGGGCACACCATCAACCACACACCCAATCGCTCTCCCATGAGATTCACCAAACGTGGTAAAGCAAAACTGTTTACCAAAAGTATTCATCGGTGCTCCTTTTTGAGGATCTCTAGCGCTATCATCGCCGCTTTTTGCTGTGCCTCTTTTTTACTTTTGCCACTAGCAAGTGCCAAATCATTGCCTTTGATGCTCACCGCTATCTCAAACTCTTTTTTATGGTCAGGTCCAAAAGAGCGCACCAAACGATACTCAGGTGTCACGCCATAATGCGCTTGAGTCAGCTCTTGGAGCGTGGTTTTGTGGTCTCTAAAAATCGCATCCATGTCAATTTTTGGGTAGGCTTCTTCTAAAAGCTCTATGGCTAAAGAGCGTGCTTTTTCAAGTCCAGCTTCAAGATAGAGTGCCCCAATCAAGGCTTCAAATGCGTTGGAAAGCAGTGAAGATTTTTCACGTCCGCAGTTATTTTCCTCTGCCAATGAGATATAAATATGCTCGCCCAAATGAAGCAATCGTGCCAGTTTTTCAAAACTTTTTTCATTCACCAGCGAAGCTCGAAGTTTGGAAAGTTCTCCCTCCGCCACCTCTTTAAACTCGTGGTAGAGGTATTCTCCTACGATTAAGTCTAAAACAGCATCTCCCAAAAACTCCAGACGTTCATTGTTATAGGGCTGTTTTGAACTTTTGTGTGTGAGTGCCTCGATTATCAGGTTTTGGTCTTTAAACTGATAACCCAAGCGCTTTTGTAATGCATCCAATGCTTTGTACATTAGGGCTCCTTTATATGGTTGTAGTATTGTGAGGTTTAATTATATCTTTTTATTCTTTGCTTTGTACACCCAAGGTTTGTCACATTAATTTGCTATTTTTTTTTATTACGATTCCTCAAAATTAATCCAAAAGGAGTCTTTTATGAAAAAAGTTATCTCATCCATCGCTGTGGTTACCCTCTTAGGTATAAGCGCTCACGCAACCCAACTCTACACCAAATGTGCCGCCTGTCATGGTGAAAAAGGGGAGAAAGTATCGCTTGGCAAAAGTCTTGTGATTAAAGATATGAGCAAAGAGGCTTTTGTATCGGCGATGAAAGGCTATAAAGATGGAAGTTATGGAAGAGAGATGAAAGCCATGATGAAAGCGCAAGTTCTGCCACTAAGCGATGCACAAATTGAAGAGATTGCGGCATACATTGCTAAAAAATAATCCACTTAAAGAGGTGACGCATGGCAACGTGCCAAAATAGACGTGATTTTATCGGTATGGCATTTGGAGGTGTTGCGGCTGTGGGTGGAGCTTTTGCCCTTGGTGCAATGAAAAAAACATGGGATCCCCTTCCAAGCGTTCAATCAGCAGGCTTTGTGCGTATCGATATTTCAGCCATTCAAGAAGGAGAAGTGAAAACACTTCAATGGAGGGGTAAACCTGTGTTTATCCTTCGCAAATCAGAGCAGATGGCAAGAAACTCGGCACGAGATATCCTCATCGGGGATAAAGTCTTTACACTGGTCATTGGACTGTGTACCCATCTTGGGTGCATTCCTTATTTTGAAGCAAAGAGTAAAAACTTTATCTGTGCGTGTCATGGTGGGGTGTTTGATGCCAGTGGTATCAATACCTTTGGTCCTCCTCCTCGTCCTATGGATATTCCTCCTTTTAACATCGAAGGTGAAACCTTGGTTTTAGGGGTCGAGGGCGAAGTGTTTAAAACATTGACCGCCAAAAAAGCATAAAGGAACACATCATGGCAGAGATAAAAAAAGCAGAAGGCTTTATAGATTGGCTCGACCAACGCTTGGCGATTAAGCTTTTAGGACGTGTGCTTTTAAGCGAGTATTGGATTCCTAAAAATATCAATTTTTTGTGGGCAATGGGCGTTGTTTTAGTCGTTTTATTTGCTCTTCTTATGGTTTCAGGCATTTTTCTTTTGATGTACTATAAGCCCGATATCAACCTTGCCTATGATAGTGTAAACTACACCATCATGCAAGAGGTCGAATACGGCTGGCTGTGGAGGCATCTTCACGGAGTCAGTGCATCGGTCACATTTTTAGTGATTTATATTCACCTTTTCACGGCGATTTATTATGGCTCATACAAAAAAGGGCGTGAAGTGATTTGGATAAGCGGTATGGTGCTTTTTGTCGCCTTTTCCGCAGAAGCGTTTAGTGGGTATATGCTTCCTTGGGGGCAGATGAGCTATTGGGCGGCACAGGTCATTACCAATCTTTTCGGGGGTATTCCTTTTATTGGTGAAGCGTTGGTGATATGGATTCGAGGGGACTTTTTGGTCGCAGATGCTACGTTGACACGTTTTTTTATGTTGCATGTGCTGTTATTGCCTCTGGTGATTCTTTTAGTGATTGCTATACATTTTTATTCCCTTCGTATTCCTCATGTTAATAACCAAATTGCTGAAGAGTTTGATTTTGATAAAGAAGCCAAAAAATACTTAGAAGGTCGCAAAAAAGAGTCAAAAGTGGTACCTTTTTGGCCCGTTTTTCTCTCAAAAGACTTTTTTGTTGTCGGTGTTGCTCTGAGCATTCTTTTTTATCTGACTTGTTTTCATTACGATTTTGCAATGGACCCTATCAATTTTGACGCGGCCAATACGATGAAAACACCCGCGCATATCTATCCTGAGTGGTATTTTCTATGGAGCTATGAAGTGCTTCGAGGCTTTTTCTTTGATATTGGAGGCATTGCCGCAATGGATATAGGCTTGATGGCGTTTGGTTTTGCCAACATTATTTTTATGCTTCTGCCTTTTTTGGACAAGAACCCGCATCATGTCGCTCCTGCGCACGAACGTCCTTTGTTTAAATACTGGTTTTGGATACTTTTGCTCGACATGATTGTCCTCACGGTCTATGGCAAACTCCCACCAACGGGGGCAAATGCATGGGTAGGATTTAGTGCGACGCTGACCTTTATCGCTCTTTTTGTAGCACTTCCTATCATCACCAAAATAGAAGCCCGCACCCAAGGAGATAAGCAATGAAAGAGCTCAAGATTTTAGCCATTGTGGCGTTCTTTACCGCTCTTGTTTACATCGGAGTTGAGCCTTTTGCCCATTCGCAGATGCATCCTCACGTTGCCCCTGCCGACTTTGCTTTTAAAGACCTCGAATCTTTACATGTAAAAGGCGATAAAGAACGAGGTATGGAGCTGGTACAAACACATTGTATCGCGTGTCATGGGCTTAAAACACAAGGCTTTCCAGACCCACTGCCTCCTACTGAAGCAGCCCTTGCATATGGCGTGGTTCCCCCTGATTTGAGTACAGTGGGCGTATTGTATGATGCAAACTATCTGGCGGCGTTTTTAAAAGACCCTCTGAAAGCTTCTGAGTTACGTCATAAGTTTAATGAGGCAAAACCCTATCCTATGCCTAGCTACAATTGGATGAGCGAACAAGAAATTGCCGATATGCTCGCTTATTTTTCCAGTATTGCGCCACAAGAGCTTTTGGGAAAAGAGGCATTTAAAGATGCGTGTGGAAGATGCCATAGCATGAAATACGATGCGCTTAAAGCACAAACTCCCAATGCACAGATGATGGCTTATTTGGGAGCCGAGGCTCCTGATGTGTCGATGATGATTCGTTCTAAAAAAGAGCCTTATTTGCAGACCTTTATCAATCAGCCTTTAAAGATGATTGAAGGTGTTGCGATGCCGCGCGTTGGATTAAAAGAAGAAGCACAAAAGAGCATCATCACCTACATGGAACACGTGGGTGATCGCAAAAAAGCGGAGCGTGAAACAGTAGGCTACTATTTGATAGGTTTTATGGTTATTTTTACCCTTTTTGCTTATCTTTGGAAAGTTAAAATCTGGAAAGAGGTGGAGTAATCTATCTCTTTCCAAATAAAGTTCTTGCAAAATGAATTTTGCAAGAACTCTAATAAACATTCATCGCAGTTTATCTGTAGATTTTTTTGCTCTTTTTTTTCTTTAGACTTTCATCTTAGAAGTGTTGATGAAAGAAGTTATCCTAACATCAGCTTTATTACGGGACAAGCGTGGCGGTATCGGCTGGTTTGTGAGCCGATACCACGTTGATGTACTCTTAAACGGGGAAGTCTAAGGCAGTAACTCCAACAGCCGCATGTTATCACAAACTGATTGTCGTTTTTATTAATGATACGTTGATAAAAACATTCATGTGTCACAAAAGGAGAAAACATGAAATTAGCAAAACTCAGCTTGGCAGCGATTACAATCCTCGCACTTTCATCAGGTGCCTGTGCGGCAGACTCATTGGCGGCAGCTTTTAAAGAAGGCAAAGTCAATGGCGAATTAAAGGCTTTTTATTGGGATAGAGATAGAGATGCTATCGCTTCGGGTGAATCTATTTTTAACACGGGCTTGATGCTCAATTACCAAACCGCTTCATTCAATGGTTTTGGACTCAATTTCACAGGTCAAACCAACCACGCTCCCTTTGCAAGTGCTGCTGCTAAAACGGAATTTAGTTGGGACGAATACGGCTCAGGCGCACAACTTTCCGAAGCGTATCTTTCGTACAATACAGGCAAAACAACCATTCAAGTCGGTCGTATGTTTCTTAACACGCCTCTCATTGCTTCTTTAGGCAATCGTGTGGTTAAAGAGTCTTTTGAAGGTGCGCTCATCGTCAATACCGACCTTCCTAACACCACGTTGAGTGCGGCGTACGTGCAAAAATTTCAAGCACAAAGTGATGGCGCTGGTAACATAGGACAATTTACAACCTATGCTAACCCTTATGGCGTATCTCCTTTACTCGAAGATGGAGCCTACACGCTTGTTGCTGTCAATAAATCAATCCCAGGTCTTACACTTACTGCCGCATATGCTCAAGATTCTGATACCAAAGGTCAAATGGGTTATGCCGAAGCGGCTTACGCAGGTAAAGCAACAAATTTTACGTATGGTCTTGCTACACAATATTACTATAATGACAAAGACATCACAGGCACGCAAAGCTCCAATCTCTTTGGCATCAAAGCTAACATTGGTGTAGGTGCTTTAAGTGGTTATGTTGCGTACAGTACTGTGAGCAAAGATGCGGCAGTCACTCCAGGCATTGGCTGGGGAGCAGATCTTGCCTATACAGGAACGATTATCTTATCCAGCAGTTATGGTGCTAATACGGATGCTTACAGCGTTGGCTTAGGCTACGCTTTGATGCCAAATGCTTCGGTGAGTGCAGCCTATACGGTTACAGATGATGATGGATTGGGTTGGGCAAAAGGAAAAGCCTCGTATGTTTCTCTCACAGGAAACTATGCCTTTGAAGGCGCACTCAAAGGCTTAAGTTTAGCTCTTTTGTATGATAATGAAGATATGGATCAAGCAGGGGCTAAAGATAAAAACGAATTTAGATTCAATGCCATTTATAAATTTTAACGTATAACATCACCAGAGAGGAATATACAATACCTCTCTGGTTAAGATTAATTTTTCTAAATTAATTTCGTCTTTTTACATGTAAAAATATGCTTAATAACAATAAGTTTAGTATAAGTTGAAATATTTATGCTAGAATTAATTATAAATATTTTTCGTCCTATATGGGAGTAATCATGAGTAAATCTCAAGTGATTGAAGATGAAATTGTTGAGATGCTTTCGACCATTGTAGAAGAAAAAGATGCCTACACCGCTGGGCACTCTAAAAGAGTCGCCCTTTATAGCATGAAAATAGCCCATGCTTTAGGCTTAGATGAAGAGGTTCAAAAAGATATCTACCAAGCAGGACTCTTGCATGATATCGGCAAAATCCTCACCCCAGAAGCTATTTTGCTCAAACCTCGTAAGTTTAACCGTCGTGAATATGCCCTGATACGCAACCACTCCGCCGATGGTGAACGCATGGTCAATCTCATCTCTCCTTTTAAATCCTACGGTATCGTTATTCGCCATCACCATGAACGCTACGACGGGGAAGGTTATCCTGATGGTTTAGCAGGCGAAGCCATACCGCTTCTTTCTCGCATTATGAGCATTGCTGATGCTTTTGATGCCATGACAACCCATAGAATTTATAAAGCCAGACAAAATTTTGAAGAAGCCATTGCCGAACTCACACGGTGCAGTGGAACACAGTTTGACCCTCAGATTATTGATGTAGCTGTACATGTTCTTTTAGAAATTTTTGAACAGGAACACATTTCTCAATACCCTGAAAATTCGCTTCAAGAAGAGCGTTTTGCCTACTTTTTTAAAGACACTCTTACCTCTGCTTACAGCGGTGAGTACCTAAACTATTTTTTACATAATAACCCTAATACGCAACAATTTAAATCATGTCATTTTGTCCAAATTCATTGTATGCAAGACTACAATACAAAAATGGGATGGCGTTTGGGCGATGATGTACTCATCGAAGTGGCACTGCGCTTAAAGTTTTTATTTCACTCTTCGTTTATCTTTCGTATCTTTGGTGATGATTTTGTTGTCTTGGAAAATGCACCGATGCCCTTTGATAAAGACGATGTGATTATGAAACTGTGCAGTGGGTTTAAAGGCATTGATATCAGTGTGCGTACGTTTGATTTGTTAAAAGAGTCGATTTTGAAATGGGAAAGTTTAGAACAATATTTGGAGCACCACACGCACTATGCTTCATAATATCCTTATTTTCAACCAATCCAAAACGGAAGTTTTTATCGACCTGCCTGCCTTAGAAAAGCATTTTGCAACCACGTGTGTTCACAGCATCGATGAAGTGTGCAACATCCTCTCCCATGCAAAGATTTCATTAATGCTCTTGTTGGTGGATACATGCGATACATCTTCATTAGAAACCATAAAAGAGATGTATCCTTTTCTCAAAAAAAATGATACATCTCTTTTTGTGGTTGCACAAACATACGATACTCTCTTGATAGAATCTCTTTTAAAAGAGTATGTCAAAGAGTGCTTTACCACACCTCTTTTAACACCTCTTTTGCTCTTTAAAATCAATTTTTGGATAGCTTTACAAAAGAAAGCACAAGAAGAGGTTTATACCCAAAAACTTCTCCACGAATACAAAGATGCTGTAGACCACAGCGTTATTGTTTCAAAAACAGATACCAAAGGTCTCATCACCTTTGCCAATGAAAAATTTTGCCAAATGTCAGGCTATGCTTTGTATGAACTCTTAGGCAAATCTCACAATATTGTACGCCATCCCGATATGCCCTCATATGTTTTTGCAGAGCTTTGGAAAGAGATACTCCAAGGAAAACCGTGGCGAGGTATTGTGAAAAATAAGCGCAAAGACGGCTCTGCGTATTGGGTCAATTCGATGATTTATCCGATTATTGATATCAACGGAGAGATTGTTGAGTTTATCAGTATTCGCACCGATATTACAGAACTGCAAGAGATGAAAGAGCATTTACGAGACCAACTCAAAATCTCTGAAAACAACTTTGAAGCGGTCTACCATCGCTCCAAGCAATATGAAGAAGCCATCAATGAAAGCACCATCCTCTCGCGTACCGACTTGGAGGGGGAAATCACCTATGCCAATCATCGCTTTTACACCATCACAGGCTATAATGAAGGTGACATTATAGGGCAAACACACAAATGCTTGCACCATCCAGACACTCCTAAAAAAGTTATCTCTTTGATGTGGAAAACCATCAAAGAGGGTCATGTGTGGAAAGGGATCTTAAAAAACCGACGCAAAGACAAAACGCCTTTTTGGACAGACACCACCATCTTTCCTATTCAAGATAAAGAGGGAAAAATCATCGAATACATGGCTATTCGCAACGATATAACCGAGATTATCACGCTTTATAAAGAGATAGAAGCGACCCAAGAAGAGGTGATTTATCGTATGGGCGAAATTGTTGAGAGCCGTAGCAAAGAGACACACAATCATGTCAGACGTGTGGTCGAATACTCTAAGCTTTTAGCCCTTAAATGTGGAATTGAAAGCAAAGAAGCGCAACTCATCGCAAGTGCTTCTGCAATGCACGATATCGGTAAAGTGGGTATTTCTGATGCGATTTTATTGAAACCCTCTTCTTTAAACGAGGAAGAGTGGGCGATTATGCACACACACTGCCTTTTAGGGTACAACGTTTTAGCAAGCTCTGAGAGACCTTTATTTAAAGCAGCTGCGATTATTGCTAAAGAGCATCACGAGAAGTACAATGGCAAAGGCTATCCTAATAAACTCTCAGGAAACGCCATTCACCTTTACGCACGTATTGTTGCGATTGCAGATGTGTTTGATGCGCTTGGCAGTGATCGTACCTACAAAAAAGCATGGCCACTTGAAAAAATCATTGCCCTTTTTAAAGAGGAGCGCGGTGAGCATTTTGATCCTTTTTTAGTGGATCTTTTTTTAAAGCATGTTGATGAATTTGTTGCCATTCAAGAGCTATATGCCGATACTTCTGCTCCTCAAACACACCCCATTTCTTAAGTTCTAAGTTTTTCTTTTATTTCGATTTTTTTGCTCTTTTTTTTCTTTAAACTTCTTTTGTTTGATTGCAAAAGGAGTTTAAAAGATGCACGAGCACATCACACCACAGACATCACC
>CAYTVI010000014.1:0-34748 GCA_964441765.1 uncultured Sulfurospirillum sp. | reverse complement strand
CTTCGCTTTATTATTAGCGGTAAAAACAGAAAAAAACAAGGTAAATAAGACTGCATGTTTACCTTTCAAACGGAAGATGATCGTATGATACAATTGGTACAAAATGTTTCTAAAAGCCATGAAGTCAGTGCTGATGAATTGCAGTTTCTGCTTGCATGTCGAGCAAAAGGGAAATTGGATTTTTTACTCATTGATATCAGAGAAATGGTAGAGTATTCAGCACTGAGTATTAAAGGAACCGATATCCTTCTGCCCACATCAACGATTCATTTGGCGATGGATGAACTGGTAAAACGTAAAAATAGTTTGATTATTTTGTACTGCTACAGTTCAAGTCGAACCTTTCAAATGGTGCATATTTTAAAACGTATGGGATTTTCAAAAATCGCTCATTTAGAAGGTGGCATTATGGAGTATAGAGGTGAAAAACTCAAAAATGCTCCTTTGCCACAAAACATTACATGTAAAGGATAAATCATGAAAGTATTATTGATTAAAGATGTTAAAGACTTGGGAAAAAAAGGCGAACTCAAAGAGGTAAAAGACGGTTATGGTCAAAACTTTTTAATTGGAAAAGGTTTTGCACTTTTAGCCACTAACGAAGTGCTTCGTAAATACGAATCTGACCAGCGCAAAAAAGCAGCAGCCGAAGCGGAAGAGCTAGCAAATCTCAAAGCAATTGAAAAAAAATTGGCTGAACTAAAACTCACACTGAAACGAAAACTGGGTGCTAATGGAAGTTTGTTTGGTGCTGTTACAAAAGATGAGATTGCGCATGAACTCAAAGACCAATACGGCATTGAAATCGATAAGAAAACAGTCGAGATTGAGCATCCTATCAAAACAACCGGTAACTTTGATATTAGTGTAAAACTTGGTCATGGTATTCATGCAAAACTCGTCCTCATTATCCTTGGAGAGTAAAACCCATGTTTGAAGCAACCACTATTCTTGCGTGCCGAGGGGATAAAAAAGCGGTTATTGGTGGTGATGGACAAGTCACCTTTGGCAATACCGTTTTAAAAAACAATGCCACAAAGATTCGCAAACTTTACAACGGCAAAATCCTTGCAGGTTTTGCAGGAAGTACAGCAGACGCCTTTAATCTTTTTGATATGTTTGAGCATATTTTAGAGCAAAAAAAAGGCGATTTGTATAAATCTGTCATTGAATTTTCCAAAGAATGGCGCAAGGATAAAATGCTTCGCCGCCTTGAAGCCATGATGATAGTCTTAAACTGTGAGCATATTTTTATTTTAAGTGGAACCGGTGATGTGGTTGAACCAGAAGATGGAAAAATTGCAGCGATTGGCAGTGGTGGAAATTACGCGATTTCAGCTGCTCGCGCTCTTGATAGACATGCACACTTGGATGAAGAAACACTTGTCAAAGAGAGTCTCAAAATCGCTAGTGAGCTGTGTATTTATACCAATGATCATATCAAAACATTCGTTTTGGAGAACAATTAACAATGAATTTAACACCTAAGCAAACGGTCGCTTATTTGGATGAGTATATTATTGGACAATTTAATGCAAAAAAGGCTATTGCTATTGCTTTACGCAACCGCTATAGAAGATTGAAACTTGAGGGTGATATGGCGGAAGAAGTGATGCCAAAAAACATTCTCATGATTGGTTCCACAGGTGTAGGAAAAACAGAAATTGCCAGACGTATGGCAAAAATGCTCTCTTTGCCTTTTGTAAAAGTGGAAGCGAGCAAATACACTGAAGTGGGCTTTGTTGGACGTGATGTAGAGTCGATGGTGAGAGATTTGATGATGGCGTCTATCAATCTTGTTAAAGCTGAGCACAAAGAAAAAAATAAAGACGATATCGCTTTACATGTAGAAAAGAGCATCATCGAAAAACTACTTCCTCCTTTGCCTAAAGGTGTGAGTGATGAGAAGAAGGTGGATTATGAAAGAAGCTTTGAAAAGATGCGTCAGAAGCTTCGTGATGGTGAATTGGATGAACTTAAAATTGAAATAGAAATCGCTCAGAACAGTTCTGATTTGGGTGATTCTTCTTTGCCTCCTGAAATGATAAAAGTTCAAGAGTCGTTTATTAAAATTTTAGGCTCAGGGCAAAGTCCCATCAAAAAAGAGATGAAAGTTAAAGATGCCAAAGAGGCTTTAAAAGCAGAAGCTAGCGAGAAGCTTTTGGATATGGAAGCTGTGAAAAATGAAGCCAGAGAGCGCGCACAAAATGGTGGCATTATCTTTATCGATGAAATTGATAAAATCGCTGTGAGTTCTTCAATGTCACACCGAAGCGATCCTAGCAAAGAAGGCGTTCAGCGTGATTTACTCCCTATCGTTGAGGGCAGTGATGTCAATACAAAATATGGAAGTATCAAAACCGACCATATTTTATTTATCTCAGCAGGTGCGTTTCATTTAAGTAAACCCAGTGATTTGATTCCTGAACTTCAAGGACGTTTTCCTCTACGTGTGGAACTGAGTTCTTTGAGTGAAGAGGTTTTGTATCAGATATTAACGCAACCAAAAAATTCTCTTTTACGCCAATATCAAGCGCTTTTGAAAACGGAAGGTGTTGAGCTTGTTTTTGAAGATGAGGCGATTCGTGCCATTGCTAAAATTGCACAAATGACCAATGAAAAAACAGAAGATATTGGTGCTCGAAGATTGCATACCGTTATTGAAAAAGTATTAGAAGATATCAGTTATACAGCCGATGAACACAGTGGTGAAGTTTTACATGTAAATGCCGCACTCGTTCATGAAAAATTGGATGCTATTGTGGAGAGTGAAGATAGCAGCCGTTATATTTTATAAGAGAGAAATGCAATGAATGAAACAACAAAAGCGGGTTATGTTGCTGTTATTGGAAGACCCAATGCAGGGAAAAGCTCGCTTTTAAATTGGCTTGTGGGAGAAAAACTAGCCCTCGTTTCGCATAAAGCCAATGCAACACGAAAACGCTTAAACATTATAGCCATGCATGAAAATGCGCAGATTATTTTTATCGACACGCCTGGTATTCATGAGCAAGAAAGACTTCTCAATCAATTTATGCTTGAAGAAGCCATGAAAGCGATGGGGGATTGTGATTTAATTTTATTTTTAACTCCCGTGAGTGATAAAATCGAACATTATCGCAATTTTTTAGAGTTAAATAAAAACAATATTCCGCATATGGTTTTATTGACAAAAACCGATACAGTTTCGCAAAGTGCACTCTTTGATAAAATCACAGAATATCAAGCTTATCAAGATAAGTTTGTGGCATTGGTTCCTGTTTCTATTAAAAAAGGTGTTTCTCAAAGCTATCTTTTAGAAGCTATTGCAAAACATATTCCTGAGCATCCTTATCTTTATGACCCAGAAATACTGACCAATGAGCGTTCTCGTGATATTTACAAAGAATTGATTCGCGAAGCGATTTTTGAAAACACCAGCGATGAAGTGCCCTATTTTTCAGATGTTTTGATTGATAAAGTTGAAGAGTTAGAAACAATTGACAATATTTATGCTACTATCATTGTGGATAAGAAAAGCCAAAAAGGTATTATGATTGGCAAAGAAGGACAGACGATTAAACGTATAGGCTTACATGCGCGTAGAGATATTGAAGCACTTTCTCAGAAAAAAGTTTTTTTAAAACTCGTTGTGAGTGTCAAGCAAGGTTGGAGTCAAGATAAAGAAGTACTGAAAAAAATAGGTTACTCTGTTGAATAAAAATGTTATAATTTTATTTTTTTATAATCATCAAATTTGTGTGAATAAAAAAAGGTATTGAAATGACGAGCGCAGAAGATAAACGTAGTGTTCCTGATATTATTTCCATAGATCCTTTGACACTAAGTTCATATGTTTATTCTAAGAATGAGATCAAATTAAATAATCTTGACAAAAGCGACAAAGATTCATTTTTTACCTCGTATATTCAAACACGCGAAATTATAAGCTCAACCATTGATATCAGTCGTAATATTCCAGATAGTGATTTAAAAGATGCTATAGAGATTAAAGTATACGATGAACTTGCTCTTGATTCTTCTGTTGAGTATACGATTAGTTATTTTGAAACAGATTCAAAAGACCCTAAAAATCGCTCATTCAATGTTTTCATCATAGACCTTAAGCTTCTTACTTCAAAACTTGCTCCAATTAAAGAAAAAACGCGTTACGTTGATTTTGTCACAACTGCCCCCTTTCTTATAAAATCACTCTATCAAAAAAACTTTATTGAGCCTGATGGAACACATGCCTTTGTCTATTTTCAAAAAAATGATGCATTCTTAACAGTTTATAAGAATGGCTCCTACTTATACTCAAAATCATTACACTATTCGCTCAACGAGATGAATGAAAAGTTTTGTGAATTGATTGGAGAGAGAGTTGATGAAGAAGATTTTTATAAAATTTTAACCAAAGAAGGTTTGAAAGTAACGAATGGTATTCATTATGAAACCCTGATTCAACTCTTTAGCGAAATTTTTTCTTACATTAATGATGTTCTTGTTTTTGCAAAACGTTCTTACGGAATTGATTTTATTGATACTGTATATATCGGCTCTCAAATTGGAGTTTTTTTAGGAATAGAAGAGTACAGTAAAGATTATTTGGGCTTTCAAACGGATGAATTCAATTTTAGTATTGCAATTAATTCTAAAGAGTGGTATTTAGATCAAATTCATATTTTAATGATGCTCAGTGCACAAGTGTATAGTGAAGATGCGGATGATACTTTAAATTTTTCCATCTATAAAAGACCACCTCCCCTTCAACACAGACCTGTTGGAAAACTTTTAGGCGTTTTAGGTTTAAGTATTCTTGTAAGCCTTGCTTTTCCTCTCTATCAATTGGCTTATGATACCTATTTGCATATTAGGTTGTCGCAAAAAACGACAGAATATAATGAACTTTTTAAAAAAACCTCCAATATCAGACAAGAACTTTCTGTTCTTAAAACTGAAAAAGAGAAAATTGATTTACTCGTAAGTGCTGAAACAACAAAATTTGAGTTTCGTAAAAAATTACTCAATGAAATCTATAATAAAAAAATCTCCTACCCAATGAAAGCGCAAATTCTCTTAGAGATTTTTCAGCTTTCTAATGCCAGTGGTTCCAAAATAGAATCTGCTACCTTCAAAAAGAGTAATTTAGATATGATTATTCATAATAAAAGCGAAAAACAGATCACAGAATTTATACAGAGCTTGACTGCTTTAAAAAAATATAAAATCAATACTGACAAAATTTTAAAGAATGACCAACTAAAACTCTACACCAGTAAAGTTTCCATAGGGCTAAATGATGATGAATAGTTTTGATATTATTTTTGATAAAATTGATAATTATCTTAAAGAGAAAAAAAATAGCGAAACATCTATTTTGTTTTTTCTCCTTTTTATTATCGTTGCTTTTTTATCTTACAGCTATATTTATCCAATAACCGATGCAAAATTGAAACAAACATCAAGGCTTGCAAAAGATATGGACAAAAAACTACTGGATGAAATATCGTATATACGCTCTATTTCTAAAGATATAGACGAAGCTTTTATTATCAAAAAAGTTAAGCAAGATATTGAAACATCAAAGCTACTTTTAGAAAAAACCACGTTTACAAATGCTTATGTTGACAATAAACTCAAAGAACTTTCCTATTTGCTATTTAATGATGAAAACTGGGCAAAATTTTTAAATTCAATTACACGGCTAGCACATGAGTATAGTATTGATATAAAGTTGATTGAAAATAAAATCAATGAACCAAGTATTCAAAAAATAGAGCAAATTCTAAATCTAAAAGTCGATTTTAGTGGACATTTCACTAATAGCATAAAATTTATAAATGCCCTAGAAGAGAGCGAATTGGTCGTCGATGTTTATGAACTGACATGCCTAGGACAAAAAAATATTGAATGCCAAGTAAATATTGCCGTATGGGGGATGAAGTATTGAAATCACACCATTTTTTACTGACTATTCTTTTCTATACAAATATTTTATGGAGCGCGCAAGCAACTTTATCGTTAGGAAATGAAGTTAAAGTGTATGACCAAATTTTTGAAAAAATTTCAGAAAAACGTATAGGAGCAGATATCTCTCGTATTGATCGTACTGAAAATCCTTTTATTATGTTACGAAGTGATGATGAAAACACAAATACAGATGGTAATGTAACAACAGAAAACCAAAGTGCTCTCATTTTAGAAGCAACATTGGAGCAAAAAGCAAAAATTAATGGAATATGGTACAAGAAAAACAATACTATCGGTCGTTTTAAATTAATAAAAATCGAACATAATCGTGTTGTATTAAGTAATGAAATTGAAACAAAAGAACTTTATATAAAGGTAAAAGATGACAGTAATTTCAAACTTTCTTATCAATAAATTTATTATATTACTGCTAGCCACAATAGCTTTAGGCGCTATCCCTTTATCAGCAGCTGGAAAAGTCAAGCCTTGTGAATATAGAACCTTTAACATTAAGACGAACAACAAAGCAACAGCCAATGAACTTTTATTTGAATTAGCAGAAGTGTGTGACTTTAGTATTGTTGTCAAAGATACAGAAGCAGAAAAAATCTTAGCTAAAAATCTTAGCGGTATCAATATTAAAAATCTTTCATTGGATGAGATTTTTCAAATTATTTTGTCTGACAATGATCTCTTCTATAGCTACGATAAAAATTTTCTAAAGATTTCTGCGTTAACAACAAAATCTTTTAAAGTAGACTACATCACATCTGTTCGAGAAGGAACAGCTGTCATCAATGCTTCTGTTGATGCAACACCAACAGAAGAAGGTGGGAAAAGAGATACCACAGGACAATCTCAAAACATGATAACATCAAATGATACATTTGATTTTTGGAAAACGATTGCAACAGAACTTAGCGCAGTACTGAATACTGGTGCAGAAACTTATAAAACACAAGCCCCTATTATCAATCCTAATGCTGGTATGATAACCATTACAGCCACTAAAAAACAATTAGATAGAGCAAGTGATTATATTGATATGATGAAAGAACGCCTTCATAGACAAGTCTTGATTGATGTTTCAATTATTTCTGTTTCATTAAACAGTGGCAATAAAACAGGTGTTGATTGGAGTAAATTCTCTCTTGGCTTTAAAAGTAGTACCATGTTTAATAACAGTAACCAAGGACAACTTGCACATACTGCCACCAGTGGACTTTATGATAATGCTATCGTGAGCAATGCTAATAATTTAACCGTTGTCAATGATGGCATCTTTTCTATCACTGGACTCATTGATTTTTTAGGCTCAAGCGGAGAAACAAAAGTAGTTTCTAGTCCTAAAGTTTTA
The DNA here is from genome assembly GCA_964441765.1 of uncultured Sulfurospirillum sp. Taxonomy (GTDB): domain Bacteria; phylum Campylobacterota; class Campylobacteria; order Campylobacterales; family Sulfurospirillaceae; genus Sulfurospirillum. The sequence continues at coordinate 27,439 of CAYTVI010000014.1, read as the reverse complement.
ACGATGAACAATCAACAAGCATTAATTACGATAGGCGATAACATCAACTATCGTGTTCCAGAAGATACTACCAATACTGCGGCAACGACTAACACGACACTCACAACAACGTACACTAATTATTCTATTTTTATTGGTGTCCTTTTAAATATTACTCCAGAGATTTCAGAAAACAATGAAATCATCTTACGTATCAATCCATCTGTCAGTAATTTTAAATACAGTGATGATGATACAAGAATGACAAATCCTAGAGAAATAGCACCCGATACTTCGGAGAAAAAACTTTCAACGGTGGTTAAAGTCAAGGATGGTAGCACCATTATCTTAGGAGGTCTCATTACCAGTAATAAAGGTAAAGATAATTCCAATGTCCCACTTCTTAGCAGTATTCCTCTTTTAGGGGAAGCGTTTAAACACTCATCAGACACACTCTCAAGTAGCGAACTTGTTTTTGTCATTACTCCACATATCGTTGGTGAAAAAGGTGTAGACAAAGCAACTTTAAAAGATCTTGGATTTAGTCAAAAACTCTATGAATAGCCATTACACGCATCTTAAAACCATCTTTGTTGATGGTGAAATTTTTGATTATGTTAACTTGGATCATTCAGCAAGCACGTATGAAAAATTAGTGCAAACGCTTGAAAAACCTTTAAAATTGATTCTCTTTTATGGGAAACCAGGAACAGGTAAAACATTTTTGTTACAAAAAATCTATAATGATTTTTCTGAAAAAAAGAAAATTATTTTTTTTCCTAGACCTTTTTTTGAAGAAAAAAGTTTTATCAAAGCACTTTACGAAAATACGTTTGATGAGCGCCCTATCCCTGATTTTGCACATTATAATGATTTTTTAGCTTTTGTATCAAGTCGTATTAGCAATAATAATGATGCTATGACTGTTTTAATTGACGAAGCACAACTTTACCCAAGTGAGCTCATTGAAAAGATACGTCTTATGGCTGATTCTCGTTTGTTTAAATTTCTATTTACAGTGCATAAAACAGAAAAAGAAGATTTATTAGCAAAAGATTATTTTCAAACACGTATTTGGGAAAGTGTAGAAATAGATAATGCAACTTTGGGTGAGATAAAAACTTATATCGAAAAGAAACTTCTTTTTCACAATCGCTTTGAGTACATGAATCTCTTCAAAGAGCATCATTATCGCGTTATTTTGCAACTTACGCAGGGCAATTTGAGAACAATTAATAAACTAATGTATAAGTTGTTTGAGATTTTAGAATATTATGACCATCATAGACCTTCTGCTATCCAAGCAAATGCTTTACATGTAAAGTATCTTGAAATGGCAGGACTTAGCCTAGGGATGATACATGCTTAGCCCTTCTGAAATTGCTGAATTAGAAAAAAAAGTCTTTCGTTATAGAATAAAAAAACATCTTCGCTATGGTGTTTTTATACTGTTCCTTTTAGGTATTTTGCTCATCTCTTTATCTTTTTATTTTATAAAAAAAGAGCCTTATGTAAGTATTCAAGAAGAGATTATAATACCCAAACAAGCTTCTTCTCATGTACAAGAACCTCTTCTTCCTCTTGCTCAAGCAACACAAGAGAGTTCTAAAGATGTTTTTGAAGAAACTCTTTTGTTGAAATCACCTAATGTACTAGCAGAAAAAGCACCTCTAAAAAAAGAGTTACCGCTCCCTAGTGAAGAAGATATTCTTACGAAACCAACACCTTCAAATATAGCTTCTCAAGAAACAATGTTTTATCGAAATACAGATGAGAGTATTGATACCAGTGTTTTAGCCCCTCCTTTGCTCGAAGATATTAAACAAAAAGGCATGGTAAAAATTGAGAGTCAAGAGATAAATTCCATTCATTATCTCAAAGAGAAATTTGAAAAAACAAACAATATTATTTTCGCACTGATGCTCGCAGAAGAGTATTATCTTTCTAAAGATTATGTGCAAAGTAATAAATGGGCACTCATTGCAAATCAATTGGATGCAGACAATGAAAAAAGTTGGCTCTGGTTTGCAAAATCGAAAGTCAAATTAGGACAAAAAGAAGATGCTATCGTTGCATTAAAAGCCTACATCAAAAATAATAAATCAAAAGCAGCTCAAACGCTTCTCAATCAGATTCATTTAGGTGAAATGAATGAGTAATAGATTGTTATTTTGTCATGTAAATGTTACAATAACTCAAAATTTTTGGTATTGGTAAGCAATGAGCGACATTACAACAACCCTTTTAAACTATCTTCTTCAAAATCGTATCATTGATGAAAATGGTGCAAATAAAATTAGAGAAGAGATAAAACTTGATAGTCATAAAGTCCTTGGAGAAATTCTTCTTGAAAATAATCTTTTCACAAAAGAAGAGCTTTTAGTTTTTGTCCTTGATTTTTTTAAAAAAGGCTATATTTCGCTTGAAGATGTCAATGTCAATTTTGCAATTGAGATTGAAAAATTTTTACAAGCGTTAGCTAAAAACCTTCACTATGAGTATATTGACCTTGATTCCATTGATATAGATTACCGACTTGCATCAAAACTTCCCTTTGCTCAACTTAAAAAATTTCATGCATTACCCATCAAAGAGGATGAAATTAATGTCTATGTTGCATTGAAAGACCCACTGGATATCAATGCACAAGAAGGTGTACAACGTATTTTCCCACGAAAGCTTTTGAAAATCATCATCGCAGAACCAACTCAAGTCGATAAATATCTTGTTAAGATGGAATTGGGTGAGAGTATTAAAGGGCTCATTAGTGAAATTCGTAAAGAAATCACCTCTAGTGCAGCAGAAAATCCTCAAGAATCTTCTGGAATTTTAAAGCTAATAGAGATTATTCTAAAAACCTCTATTTTAGCGCGTGCAAGTGACATTCATATTGAGCCAACTGAAAATAATTGTATTGTTAGAAGCAGAATTGATGGTATGCTAACAGAAACATTCATTTTCGATAAAGACATCTACCCTCCCCTTGGTTCACGTATGAAACTTTTATCTAATATGGACATTGCTGAAAAACGTAAGCCTCAAGATGGTCGTTTTTCAGCAACTATTTTAGGCAGAGAGTACGACTTTAGGATTTCTGCACTTCCAACCTTAAATGGAGAATCGATTGTTATTCGTATCTTAGATAAGTCTAAAGTGATGATAAAAATCGAAGATTTAGGAATGCACCCAGAAAACTATGTCAAATTTAATGAAGCCATGCATACACCTTATGGGATTATCTTTGTGACAGGCCCAACAGGAAGCGGAAAAACAACAACACTCTACGCCGCACTCAATGCGATTAAAAGTGTTCAAACAAAAATTATCACCGTTGAAGATCCTGTTGAATATCAACTAAATTTGACACAACAAGTTCAAGTCAATGAAAAAGCCAATTTAACCTTTTCTTCAGCTCTTCGCTCGATCTTACGACAAGACCCTGATATTATTATGATTGGTGAGGTTCGTGATACGGAAACGCTACGCATTGCTGTTCAAGCGGCACTCACTGGTCACTTAGTTTTTTCAACACTCCACACCAATGATGCCATCAGCGCTGTTACACGTGTTGTCGATATGGGTATAGAGCCTTATTTGATTAGTGGTTCACTTATCGCAATTGAAGCACAACGCTTAGTGAGAAAACTCTGTCCGTATTGTAAAACAAAATATATTTTACCCAAAACGGCACTTGATGAAATTCAACATTTACTTCCAGAAGAATACCAATTTTATAAAAATATTGGCTGTGAAAAATGCTCACAAACAGGCTATTTAGGGCGTGAGATGATTTCTGAGATTTTAGTCATTAGTGAAACTATTTCCAGCATGATTGCTCAAGGTGCTAGTAAAGCAGCAATTAAAGAACAAGCATTACGGGAAGGATTTGTTGATATGTATAAAGATGGTATTACGCGTGCCGCTAAAGGCATCACAACACTTGATGAGATTTTAAGGGTTGCTAAAGGATGAAATATTTTGAAGTCAATTACTTATCAAAGGGTAAAAAACTCAAAAGTGTCCTTAAAGCGCCTAATAAAAACGATGCAATTGCTATTGCAAAAATTAAAATACCCGGTATTGTCTTAACCGTAAAAGAGACTTCTGCACCAATTGAAGAACAGTTTGTAGAATTTAAATCAAAGCTTTTTGGTGCTATCACCAATAAAAAAATCAAAATGCCAAGTCTTATTGCTGCCATCAGGCAACTCAGTGTTATGACCAATGCTGGTATCTCTATTCATGATAGCATTAAAGAAGTAGCAAATGCTACTGTTGATAATACCCTCAAAGAAATTTTTGATAGTGTCAATGATGACCTAAACTCTGGACTAAGCTTTACGCAAGCACTTATGGCATATCGTGATGAAGTAGGAGATGTGACTATCGCATTGGTAGAATTAGGAGAGAGTACTGGAAACATGGCTGAATCCCTAGAAAAACTTGCTGAAATTTTAGAAGAAATTGAGGAAAATCGCCAAAAATTTAAAAAAGCACTTCGCTATCCTATAACAGTCGTTACAGCCATAGCCATTGCTTTTACGATTTTGATGGTTTACGTTGTTCCTAAATTTAAAGATATTTTTACAAAATTAAAAGCAGAGCTTCCTCTTCCTACTAAAATCCTTCTTTTTATGGAAAACCTTATCAATAATTACGGGCTTTATTTGCTTGCTGCGATTATTGGCTCTATCGTTCTTACCAAGTATCTTCTTAACAATAACGAAGAGTTTAAAAAAGGATTTGATAAATACATTTTAAAAGTTTACCTTATTGGTGATATTATTTTCTACGCGACACTCAGTCGCTTCACCTTAGTTTTTACAGAGCTTATTCGTGCAGGTATTCCTATTGCTGATGCACTCGATACATCACTCTTAACCTTAGATAATACCCATCTTAAAAAAAGACTTTCTGCGGTCAAAATCTCAGTGCAACGTGGTGTTTCACTCACAGAGGCTTTTCGAGATACGGGATTACTAGAGGGAATGTTAATACAGATGATTCAAGCGGGTGAGCAAAGTGGAACACTGGATAAAATGCTTGAAAAAGTGACACACTACCTCAAATCACGCTTTAATCAAATCATTGATAATATCGCAAGTTATATCGAGCCTATTTTACTTGGATTTATTGCGGGAATGGTTCTTTTAATGGCTTTGGGAATTTTTATGCCTATGTGGGATATGGCAAAAGCGGTCAAGATGTAAAGACGTTTTAGATTAAAACATCTTTACATGTAAATCTAAAACTCTTTTGGAATGGTGCAATCTAGAGCATCTTTAAATTCATTTTTAGCAAGTTCAATTAGCTCTTTTTGTCCTAAACCAGCAATTAAACAAATAGCACCTAGTTTTTTAGACCACATACGCCCTATTTTAACGGCATAATCAGCTTCTTTAATCTTTGTCGAAATACTCCAACTCCGAATGCTCTTTTTTTCTTTGTACTCTAAAAGTTCAATAATTTCTTTGTCATCAATCTTTTTTTGGCATACAGAACGTAGTTGTGTTTCGTTAAGTCCTAATTTCCATGCTTTATAACCAATAACGATGGCTCTCGCACGCTCAGGTGTGTTTGTTTTTATTTTATCAAAGCTTGCGCCAAAATATTTAAGCCCTACAATAACATCTTTGGATTTAAATATTTTATCTCGTAAAAGATATTCAGGTGGTTGTATTTGCACGTTTTTTTCCTTTAAAATGGCCAGACAGATTCCATAAATTTAGAACCCCATGGTCGTGTTGTTGATTGGTCGATATCGCCTTCTGTTTTATACAATATTTTTGCATCAGCAATATATTTAGAATCTACATTGTTGTGTTGGTCGATATCATAAGGTCTAATTACACCGCTGATTTGAACGAGCTGTTTTTCACCATTGATTAAAAGTTCTCTACTTCCTTCAATAAAATAATTGCCATTGTTGAGAACCTTAATAATACGCGCTGAGATGGTTGTGGTAAAACTTTCATTACGGGTATTAGTACCTGTTCCCGCAAATGCATTATTTGAACCTGCTTCAAAACCAATACTTCCAACTTTATTGAGCTGATTTGAAACACTTCCTAAGACTCCTCCTCCTGTCGCTGTTGTAATACCAGCGCCTAGATTGCTTGAACTCTCTTTCTCTAAAGATTTTTTACCAGAAGAAGATTGTGCTGTTTTTTCAGTAATCGTCACGGTGACAACATCATTCACATGCATCGCTTTCAAATCAGCAAACAAAGGATTTTCTCCTTGTCCAAAAAGACTTCCTGGACGTGTGCCCATATTGTCATTGACACGAGAGGGCATCTCTTCAACATATGCAGGCGGCTTCATCGTTATTTTTGGATCAACAGGATGGGATGCACACCCTAGCAGAAAAAATGTCGCAACAACGCTACATGTAAAGCTTTTCATCTCACTCCATTTAATTCGATTTTTTATTATTATACAATAAAATAGACAGCAAAATTTATTCCAAGGGAAAAAGATGTCGGCACTAAAAGAACAACTTCAAAATGACCTTAAAGAAGCTATGAAACAAAAAGACAATTTCAAACGTGATGCCATTCGTTTTTTAATGAGTTCTTTAAAACAAATCGAAGTCGATGAGCGCAAAGAGCTAAGTGATGCGGATATCATCAAAATTATCCAAAAATCACTCAAACAACGTGAAGATGCTGCAACAGCCTTTAAAGAAGCTCAAAGAGATGATTTATATGAAAAAGAGATGGTAGAAGCGACTATTTTAAAAATGTATCTTCCTGCACAACTTAGCGATGAAGCCTTACGTGCCATCATTTCAAAGCACATTCAAGCCGTTGGTGCAACGAGTCTAAAAGAGATTGGTAAAATTATGCCTTTAGTACTCGCAGAGTGTGCAGGCGTAGCAGATGGAAAGCGAATAAACAGCATTGCAAAAGAGATTTTAGAAGCATAAACAGTTATTACATGTAGAGAAGTTATATCTCTACATGTAAAACTAAAATTTAACGAGCTTGAATCACGTCTTGTGTTTGAAGTGCGATTTCTAACTCTTCATTAGTAGGAATAACTAAGACTTTCACAGGGGAATTTTCTGTGCTGATTTTAGTGATTTTTGAACAGCGTTGATTATTGACAATCGCATCAATTTCAATGCCTAAGTTTTGGAGTTCACTACAGCTATTTAACCTTACATCAGCATCATTTTCACCGATACCACCCGTAAAAATAATACAATCCACACGTCCTAAAACAGCGCTGTAAGAGCCGATGTATTTTTTAATACGGTAATTAAACATCTCAAGTGCTAGTTTGGCTTGTGCATTGCCCTCTTGTGCCATTTTACCGATTTCTCTCATATCGTTATTGCCACAAATACCTTTGAGCCCGCTCTCTTTGTTTAAAAGCTTATCCAAATCATCGATAGTATAGCCCTGTGTACGTGCGAGATAGAACATAATCGCTGGGTCAATATCGCCACTGCGCGTTCCCATGATGAGACCTTCAAGTGGTGTTAATCCCATCGTTGTATCAACACTTTGACCATTTTTGACCGCACACATGCTTGCACCATTGCCTAAGTGCAGGGTAATAGCATTGAGTTCATTTAGTGGCTTATTTAAATATTTTGCCGCTTCTTTCACAATAAAATGGTGTGATGTTCCATGAAATCCATATCTTCGTACATTTGCATCGGTATAGAGTTTATAAGGAAGTGCGTACAAATAAGCATATTCTGGGAGTGTCGCATGAAAAGCAGTATCAAACACTGCTACTTGAGGAACACTTGGACTTTGCTCCAGTGAGACTTTCATACCCGCTAAATGGCCAGGGTTGTGTAAAGGAGCTAAGGGGATTAATTTTTCTATCCCTTCAATGACTTCAGGTGTTACAAGGGTGGGTTTGCGAAAAAGTGAACCTCCTTGAACAACACGGTGCCCTATGCCTCCTAGTTCATTTAAATCATGAATAACGCTTGATTCAATGAGTAATGCACTGATAATTCCCAAAGCAACATCATGATTTTTGATGCTTCCTTCTCTCTCAATTTTTTGCTCACTTCCTGCATTATCTGTGTATTTTATCTTCGCCAAAGAATCGCTTTCGCCGATTTTTTCAATTAAACCACTGGCTAAAACACGATTGTCATTCATTTCGAAGAGTTGGTATTTTATAGAAGAACTTCCTGCATTTAAAACTAAAATCTTCACTGATTTTCTCCGTTGTTAGTTTGTGCTTGAATGGCAGTAATGGCTACGGTATTGACGATATCTGGAACCAAACAGCCTCGACTTAAATCATTGACCGGTTTTCGTAAGCCTTGTAAAACGGGACCAATTGCAACCGCACCTGAACTTCTTTGTACGGCTTTATAGGTGTTATTTCCTGTATTTAAATCAGGGAAGATGAAAATTGTCGCTTGTCCTGCTACTTTAGAATTTGGTAGTTTTGTCTTTGCCACATCAGGGTCAATCGCAGCATCATACTGAATAGGACCTTCCACCAGTAAATCAGGACGTTTTTCTTTAACAATCTTAGTTGCCAAGCGTACTTTTTCAACCTCTTCACCCTTACCAGAATCACCTGTCGAGTAAGAAAGCATGGCTATTTTTGGCTCTATGCCAAACATCATCGCCGTATCGGCTGAAGATATGGCAATTTGTGCTAATTCTTCAGCATTTGGGTCTTGATTTACCGCACAATCTCCATAAACAAGCACTCTTGTGTCTAAACACATAAAGAAAAGGCTTGAAACGATAGAAATACCTGGTTTTGTTTTGATGATTTGAAGGGCTGGACGGATGGTCTCTTGTGTGGTATGAATAGCACCTGAGACCATACCATCTGCATGACCTTGTTGCACCATCATCGTTGCAAAATAGTTTTTCATCATCATACTATCGCGTGCCACATCTAAAGAAAGCCCTTTGGCTTTTCGCATCTCATAAAATGCTTCAATATACTCTTCCATTAAAGAAGAGTTCATCGGATCAATAATGGTCGCTTTAGCAATATCAAGACCAAGGGTTGCACTCTTATGTAAAACTTCTTCTTTAACACCCAATAAAATAATATCCGCAACATCGCGTCGTAAAAGTATCTCTGTTGCACGCAAGATGCGCTCATCATTACTTTCAGGCAGAACAATCTTTTTACGATTGCTTCTTGCACGCTCAAACAGCGCATATTCAAACATAATAGGCGTAACTGCACTGGAAGATGATTCCGTACTGATGCGTGTTTCAATCTCTTTAATATTAACATTGGATGAAAAAAGTCCCATAGCAAGTGCGATTTTTCGAACACTTTGTGCTGTAATTGTTGCAGGAACATTTGCAACATTCACTGCCGTTGTATACGTATCAGCATCAACGCTTAAAATAGGTACAGAAAAATCACTAAAGCCAGCGAACATTTTGTTAATAGATTTATGTGGCAAAATGCCACCTGTCAGTAAAATACCTGAAATATTTGGGTAATTTTTAGAAAAGACGGTACTTAAACACCCTACGATAATATCCGAACGGTCACCTGGCGTAATGACCAAATCACCATCTTGGATATACTCTAAAAAGTTTTCTAATTTCATAGCCGCAATTCGACTTTGTTTGACAACACGTCTTAAATCTTTTTCTTCCCCAAAAATATGCATACAGCCAAGTTTCTTCTTTATTTCAGCTACCGTTGGTGTATCAAGTTCAGGAACTTCTGGTAAAAAATAAACAGGAGCATTTTGAATGGGCTCTTTTACATGTAATTCTTTGAGCTCTTCTGCTTCATATTCACCTAAGCGATTGACAAACGTTGCAAAGTGTTGACACCCAGCACCTTTAATCGCTTCTGCTTCGATATGAATTTCATCAACAACCTCTTTAACCCCTTTTGATTTACCTTTTAAGATACTAATAAAGGGGCTACTAAGGTTTTTAGCGATAGCAAGATTGATATCAAAATCAAGTGTATTGGAGAAATTTGATTGATTGAGCCCTTCGATGAGAACAAAGTCATACTGACTTTCTAAGGTTTTAAACTTTTCAATAAGATGTTCTAAGACTTCATGAAATTTATTATCAGCGATTAAACTCTCTACCTCGCTTACAGTGTATCCGTATGTCTCTTTGTAATCCATGCCTAGCGCATAATGTTCAAGCATAAAATCAATATCTTTATCGATTTCTTTACCATCACCGATAACGGGTCTAAAAAAGGCTACTTTACCAAGACGCCCTTTTAATAGCTCCATAATTCCCATAGCTACAATCAGACTACCCGCTGATGGTTCAAGCGATGAGATGTACAGACTCTTTGTTTTCATCTGTTGCCCCCTGTTTTATCTTAAAAAGCTTTTTGTATAACAGCCCTAAAAGTTTTTTTTAATAATAGTACAATCATATAATAATCATATAACAAAAAGGGCGTTATGTGTCACTTTTTAGATAAAACTTGGTGCGTCGTTAGAGAAAAGTATCACATCGCCTGGAATTGTTTTTTGAGCTAAAAGAGATTGTAATTCTGACTTATCGGCTAAAATGATTTTTTCAGGTCGTTGTATGTGTTCGTCTAGTAAAGCTGTATTGCTTTTTCCCGTTAAAATAACCACATCAAAAATACTATCTATCTTTTGAGCCAATATTCTATTTGCCTCTTCTGTGCTTTCAATGATGCCTGGCGTGATAATCACTTTACGTCCAACATACGTTGCGATGAGTTCGTATGAACTTAGCATTCCTTCTAAATTGCCATTAAAACTATCATCGATAATGAGCTTCCCGCCTGCTTCAATTTTTTGTAACCGATGCTCCACACTTTTAAGTCCCAAAAGAGACGCTTGAATCGTCTCAATTTTAACACCAAGTGATTTTGCAACATGAATGGCTGCTGCAAGATTAATCGCATTAAAATCACCTAGAAGTTTACATGTAAAGCCAACCCACTCTCCATCAAGAAGCAGTTCAAAGGATGTTCCATCAAGTGTTGCATTGATATTTCGTATGTCAGAGCCAAAAACAACTGTTTTATCATCGGGCTTAACATGAGCACTTTCATGGACAAACGCTTTTTCTAAACGAGAGGAGTGTAAAAGTTCCATCTTGGTATTACGAATATTTTCCAATGTTTTAAAATACTCAATATGCTGTTCACCAATACGCCCAACAATAGCGATATGAGGATTGACGAGCTGTGCTATTTCATCGATATCACCACGTTCTCTTGCTCCTGCTTCTACAATATAAATCTGTGTATGAGCAGGAAGAGATTCATTGATATCTTTAACAATACCTCCAAGCGTGTTAACACTGCGTGGTGTAGCATAGACATCAAAAGAGGAAGATAAGATGTGCGCTAAAAAATTTTTGATACTGGTTTTACCATAACTCGCCGTAATGGCAACCACTTTAAGCTCTGGCATACTTTGAAGTTTAGTACGTGCTTCTTTTTTAAAGCCCTCAAAAGCAATTTTTTCAAACATCACCGAAGCAAAATGAGCTATCAAAAGAGGAAGAACAACACCTAATTTGGAGCAAATCTCAAGCTGTAAACACAGAATAGTTTGAAAGATAATCGCAAAAAAGAGAAAAAGAAAAAATCGTTTTACACGTGCAGTAAAAGCAAGTTTTTTATCTAATTTACGAGACCATAAAAAAAGAGCAATCGGATATAAAAGATAAAGCCCATAAGTAAATAACGAAGGTAGAATATAATATAAACATAAAGGTATGACAAAAAAATACCCATGCCAATCGTAACGGTGAAAATGAAAAACAACGCGCTCTAAACGATAAGAATACCACTGCATCGCACTCATAAAATAGTAACTTATACTTAATACAAATAAAAAATGCATTAAATGTTCAATCATAAGCATCATCTACACAACCTTAAATGTTTCAAACAGCATCGTATCGATGCGAACACACTGAATATCACGAACATCTGAGAACAATGAACCCTCATAAAGCTTACTGATAAAAAACTCTAAATCTTCTTCAAACTCGGCATTCACAATCACTTCCACTGTTTTATCCATAAGATTTCTCACACATCCTGTGTATTGAAGCGCAAGAGCAACTTCGTGCACAAATTTACGATAATTAACCCCTTGCACACGTCCACTCACAATTAACCGATACGTTTTCAAAACCCTGACTCCAAAAGCAATTTTTCTATCTCTTTAGCACGATGTACAAAAAAGAAATGGTCTCCCTCAAGTGGCATAAAAGTACTGTTTTTTATAAGCTGATGCATCTGCTCACCACTATGAAGAGGTGTAGCTTTGTCTTCTTTGCCCCAAAAGATGAATGTTTGGGATTGACATGTCAAAAAATACTCAGACCAATCTTCATTGACCACTTTTTTTAGGATTTCATACATCGTTTGGCTCATACCCTCAACATCTTTTGTTGCAAAAAATCTGTAAAATTTTTTTGGGGCAAAAGGCTTTAGCAGTTTAAACAGTGCTATTTTTGTTTTGACTTGGAAAGATTTTGGGGCAACAATCCCAGCAGATGAGAGTAAAACAAGCTGTTTTGGCTCAAGTAATGTTGCTACTTTTCCCCCAAACGAGTGACCAAAAATGGTATGTGGTTCAATATTGAGTGCGTGTAAAAAAAGTGAAATGATTTGCGCGTACGCTCGCGTATCTATGACCTTTTCAACAGAAGATGCACCAAAGCCTGGTAAATCAAGATAAAGATGACGATAGCCTTTAAAACAAGCACCAAAAGCTTGCTTCATAATCTCTTTATTGCTTCCCCATCCATGTAAAAAAAGAATGGTTTTAGAAGAAGAGAGATTGAGCATTTCATAACTCAGTGCATAAGAAACACCTTGATAAACAATCTCTTTTTTAGCCATCACTCTTCTTTTTTGTACTTGCGTATATTTTCTCTAAAATCGTCACGGCTTCGCTCATTTTTTCATACGCTTCCACAGGAATCATCACTGCTTCAAAACGATTATTTTTGACGACTACTACTCTTTTTTTTTCTTTACTAACACTATTCAAAACAGCACTAAAGTTTCTTACCATATCTGTGGCTGTCATGATTTCATCTTTACTATAGGTCATCACAAAAAGGCCTTTTTATGAATTTATGTAAAATTTTACATAAATTTCTCTTTTACTTCCCTTTTGCTGACTGTATTGAATTAATGTAACGATACGTTTGTGGAGGCATAGTAATCTCTGATGGCAAAGCTTCACAAAGGGCTTTAATCACAGCTTCAAAGTCATCAAAAAGATAATTTGCCATACTTCCAGGAATGGGATTGATTTCATTGAGATAGACGTGATTATCATGAACAAAAAAATCACAACGAATGAGTGCTCCTTGAAACAACGGGCTATAAAGCTTCGCAAAGGCTGTTTTAATCGCTTCTTGTACTTCTAAAGGAAGATTGGCTTCATTCACACGTTTTGTACGTGAAAAATCAAGGTATTTTTTATCAAAATCTAAAAATTCTTCTTTTTGAGGCTCTTCGATAATGGAAAAATTAAATCCCGTTTTACTCAGCGCTCCTGCTAAGTTATACTCTTTGATACCATTTATAAAAGGCTCAACAAGCACAGCGTTGTCAAATTCAAATGCTACATCGAGTGCATAAGAGAGTTCACTCGCTTCTTTTACAATACTAATACCAATAGAACTTCCAAGTCGTAAAGGTTTGATAATTAAAGGAAAAGGAATGGTAATTGGCTCAGGATTTTCTTTTAAAAGCAGTTGATACTCCAAAACATCAACACCAACTTCTTTAGCAAAAAGTTTTGTAAAGAGTTTGTTATAACTAATGCAACTTGCTTCCAAACGAGGACCAATATATGGTATATTGAAAAAATCAAATAATGCACTTATTTTTCCATCTTCACCATCGGCACCGTGGATAAGATTTAACACCATATCACACTCAACACGTGCTTCACCCACTAATTTTTTAGAGTAAAATCCACCTTGTTTGAGCGATAAAAGTTTATCTTTTTTATACGTACCGCTACTAAAACGCTTTGAGTTAATCTCATCTGTCGGGATAAGATAAAAGTTGCGTTCATGGTCACAAAAAATATAAATCAATTCACACGTTAAGACTTTTTTTAATGCAATAGCACTTACAATGCTGATTTCATGTTCAAAACTTCTCGCACCAAATATTATGGCCAATTTCATACGGTTGATTCCTTCGCTATTAACTGAGTTTTTGTAGAGCTTCTTTGATTAAAGATTGTGTATCGCTCATTTTACATGTAGAAAGTACTTTTTTAACACTCTCTTTTTTAAATCCTAAGCTCTCTAACGCCATACTTGCTTCCAACATGCTTCCCTGAGGTGAAGCTTCATGGTGTAGTTGTAACGAAAAATCACTTAACTCGACTAAAATACGTTTAGCACTTTTAGGTCCAATGCCTGGAACCATTTTAAAGGCATCTATATTTTGGTTCACCAAAGCTTGTGCAAAATCATCAGGCGTTAAAGTCGAGCAGACAGCAAGTGCTGTTGAGGGACCTATGCCACTGAGTTTGATGAGGGTATCAAATACTTTTTTTTCGCGCTCATCCCAAAAACCATACAAGCTTTGTTGGTCTTCTCTGATAATGTGCGTTACATGTAAAGCAATTGTATCTTCTGCGATTTTTCCAAGAGTAAAAAGTGAGATAAAAACTTTATACGTTAAGCCACTGCTAAGTTTTAGATGAACGGCTGTTACCTCTTTTTTAACAACTTTACCTTCGATTCCTACTATCATTGAGCGCTATACTCACTTGAGCGGGTAATTTTATATTCACCATCCCCTAAATCTTTCAGCATAATTTCACGGGTAATTTCTCTTTCTTTTGGATTGTAGGTGATATCTTTAGGAGGAGAAATAAGATGAAACTTAACTTCATTAAACTCTTTCCATGCAGAATGGTTAATGATTTTAGCAGAAAATACTTTTCGTTGTACTACACTCAGTTCATTGTAGAGTTCATGTAAATACTCTTTTTTATCTTTAAATGTCTGCAAAAGAGCATTGTACTCAACAACTTTTTCTTGAAAATCTTTAATTTTTGCATACAATGTCACAGGAGGTTCAACATTATTCTCTTTAAGTTCTAAGATTTTTTCTTTTACCATCTCAGCCATCGGTTTATTTTTTTCTATCAACTCTTTTTTAGCACTTAATTGTCTTGGATAGGCTTTGAGCTCTTCTTCAAGTTTTTGAATTTTTTCAGAAATTTCTTCAATTTGCTCATTGAACTCTTTGGTGACACTCGGGTCAATGATAAGTTTGTTGTTATTGCCTTTAAGCTCGGTAATCTCAATAATTTCAGAAGCAGTAATTTTGGCATTAGACATTAAGCTATCCACTTTAACGATTTTACCAATAATCTCTCCACCAATCATTTGTTTCACATGCACTTTGTCACCCATAACTTTTCCACCTTCAAGTCTGTCGATGGTCACATCTTGACCATTTGCTTCACCGCGATGCACTGAAATGTGAATCTGGTCAGACTCGATATAAGCACTCTGATGCGTTTGTCCGCCAATATCAACGAGCTTCGCTTTGATTCTAGCCCCACTGCCAACATTGCCTTGAACAACAAGTTCAGAGATTTCAACACTCATCCCTGCACCAATAGCATCTTTAAGGATGTCTTTTTCTTTAATATTGATTTTAATATTAGAATTGACATTGGCATCGATTGAGCCTGTGGAGCGAAAACTAATTTCGTTAATTTCCATCTGCTCTTGAATATCATAAGTTCCTTTATCAACATTGACATAGCCACCACGATTCGCAATATACTTTGTACTAATTTCATTCTCTTTTTTAGTAATATTTGCTGTCGTAACGATGGGAGTGTCGTTTGTCTTTCGAGGCTCTTTAACGGCAATAAAAACACCCCGACAATTACGTCCAGGAGTGCCAGGCTGAGGTTTAATGTATTCAATGATACATTCGTCTTGCTCAACAGCTAAAACAAACCCTCTTTTAGAATAATCCACTTTACCTTCACTATTTTTTGTATCAACCTTTTTCTTATAATGAAAAATTAAATCGTCATTTACAGGAGCCACATCATCAATCCCTTGACAGACAACGAAGGTATGGTTTTGATCAATAATACCATTTACGCGAATATTGGCAACCAATTTTTTAACTTCTTTGTACATATTTTGATCACGTATACCAATAAGAACGCCTGCTCGTATCTTTTTCATGACAATATCATCAATGATTCGTTGTTCTAGCTTAGAGCTGTACTTAACATCATGATTTTTCAGAACAGTTGCAACAATTTTAGTCAGATTTTTATTCGCACTTAAATTGATTTCGGGTAATTCTTCCTCTTCTTCTTGATTATCAATTTTATAGATTTCGACACGATAGTGCTGTGTGATTTTTAAATTGGGATTGAGTAAAAAAGCATCATCTAAAAAAAGTTTTTGTTCTTCTTCCCCAACAGTATTATTTTCACTTTTTTCATCGCTGTAAAATGTTGTTACTTTAAGAAGTTTGAATGATAAATCACTGGGTTTGAGATGATTTGCAACAGCGACATTTTTTAATTCTTTAATGATATTGGTCGTGTCAACAATAATCGATTTAAATTCAGGTTCTTTGGCACTTTTTGGCGTGTCACTACCCTTTATTGAATCTAATAGTCCCACTGTGAATACCTTTATGTATAAAATTCTCTCATAACTAATATCGGCAAACCAAGAGAAGAATATTAGCCTAAAGTTCATAAAAATTTGGTTTAAACGATTTTTCGGTACACTTTCACATGCTTATACGATCATTTTTCACAAACAGTGTGGGAACATTAGTCTCACGAATTTTTGGTTTTATTCGAGATTTACTCAGTGCTTCCATTTTGGGTGCGAATATTTATAGCGATATCTTTTTTGTTGCGTTTAAATTTCCCAATCTTTTTCGTCGTATTTTTGCCGAAGGTGCTTTTACACAAAGCTTCATTCCTAGCTTTATTAAAACACCCCTCAAAGGACTTTTTACCTTCCGTGTGGGTGTTCAGTTTTTCTCGTTTTTGATTGCTTTTTCGCTGATAGTAACCCTTTTTAGTGAATTTTTTGCAAAAGTCATTGCGTTTGGTTTTGATGACCAGACAATAGCACTTGCCGCACCTTTAGTTGCCATTAATTTTTACTATTTACCTCTTATTTTTATCGTCACATTGCTTGGTTCTTTGCTTCAATACAAACACCATTTTGCGACCACAGCATTTTCAACGGCACTGCTTAATATTGGGATGATAGGCGCTTTGCTCCTTTTTCAAAACTGGGATAAAAAAACCATTGTCTATGCACTTAGTTATGGTGTTTTAGTAGGTGGTGTTTTACAAGTCCTTTCGCATCTTATTACCATCGGTAAATACCGTCTTTTTAAACTTTTTGTTATAGGTTATAAGGCATATGGACAAAAAGAGAAAAAAATTGAAGAGACAAATAAAACGTTTAATCGCTCCTTTTTTCATTCTATTATTGGAAATTCAACACCACAAATTGTCTCTTTTGTCGATACGACGCTTGCAAGTTTTTTAGTCAGTGGAAGTATTAGTTATCTCTACTATGGAAACCGCATCTTCCAACTTCCGCTTGCTTTATTCGCCATTGCACTTACGACAGGAATTTTCCCTCAAATTACACGCCTCATAAAAAACAACGATGAAACAAAAGCTTTGGCTTTAGTCGATAGAGGGTTTTGGATTTTGGCTTTTTTGCTCAGTACTTCAACGCTTGGAGGATATCTTTTAAGCGAAGAGATTATTAAACTTTTGTTTGAGCGTGGTGCTTTTAGCGCGGAAGATACTTTCAATACAGGCTTTGTGCTTGCCATGTACATGATAGGTTTGCTCCCTTTTGGTCTCTCAAAGCTTTTTTCACTTTGGCTTTATGCGCAAATGCGCCAAAAAGAAGCCGCAAAAATAGCCATGGTAGCACTTACATGTAATCTTATTTTTTCTTTTGCACTCATTGCACCAATGAAAGCAGCCGGACTTGCACTTGCAGGCTCACTTTCAGGATGTGTTCTTTTTATTTTGACATTGCGCTCTTTTGGCTTCAAGCGCTTTTTAGCTATACTGTTTACTTATAAATTGATTATTTTAGCCATCGTTTTGATTGTTGAAACGATTGTGCTTATTTGGTTGAAGGAACTTTTACATGGTTATTTATGATTCTGTTCAAAAAAAACGTCTGGTGTTTGAACCCTTAAAAGAAGGTCATGTTACCATTTATGTTTGTGGTCCTACGGTGTATGATGATGCCCATTTAGGACATGCGCGCAGTGCAATCGCTTTTGATTTGCTTCGACGTGTGTTTATAACACTTGGCTATCATGTGACGTTTGTGAAAAATTTTACGGATATTGATGACAAAATCATCCACAAAATGAAAGAGAGCGGAAAGTCTTTAGAAGAAATTACCTCTTTTTATATTGACCGTTATAAACACGATATGCATGCTTTGCATGTAAATGATGCTGACATAGAACCTAAAGCAACCGAATGTGTCACTGAAATCATCTCGTTTATCGAAACATTAATGCGTTTGGATGTTGGTTATATTGCCGAAGATGGTGTCTATTTTGATACCTCAAAAGATACCAAATATCTTTCTCTTTCAGGTCGTGCAATTGAAGATGATGCCTCCTTAGCACGTGTTGAACAAAAAGAGTCCAAACGTGACCAAAAAGATTTTGCACTGTGGAAATTTTCCAAAGAGCCTAGTGAACCAAGCTACCCTTCGCCTTTTGGACAAGGACGACCTGGATGGCACATCGAATGTTCTGCGATGATCGAAAAATACCTTGCTTCAAGCCAAACAGCATATCAAATCGACATTCACGCAGGTGGAGCAGATTTACTTTTCCCACACCATGAAAACGAAGCCGCACAAACACGTTGCAAAGGTCATCATCAAGAACTAGCAAAGTATTGGATGCACAATGGTTTTGTCACGATTAACGGTGAGAAAATGAGCAAATCTTTGGGCAATAGCTTTTTCTTAAAAGATGCCTTGAAACATTATGATGGCGAAGTACTGCGTTTTTATCTTCTTTCCTCACATTATCGGGCTAATTTTAACTTCTCGGAAGTTGATTTACTCATGAGTAAAAAACGCCTCGATAAACTTTATCGCCTCAAAAAACGTATTTTTGATATACCTTCTACTCAGATAGATGAAACATTCAAAACAGCGATGCTTGAAGCTTTAAATGATGATTTGAATATCTCTAAAGCCTTAGCCCTCTTAGATGAGATGATTGGTTCTGCCAATGAATTTTTGGATGCTAACCCAAAAGATAAAACGATGAAAGGGATTTTCTCTGCCAATCTCATATGGATACAAAGCGTACTTGGTATAGGGTTTCATACACCGCTTTCTTATTTTCAAATGGATGTAAGTGAAGAAGAAAAAGCATATATTGAAGAGCTGATTGCAAAACGTGCGGATGCAAAAAAAGCTAAAGATTTTGCAATGGCTGATCTTATCCGAAAAGAGTTAGAAGCTGCCCAGATTCAACTTATGGATACAGCCAATGGCACGCAATGGGAAAAGGTGAACTAAATGCGTCATTTAGGTGCTATTTTGTCTCGTTTCGTTCCTTTTTTTAAAGATTATATTCCTTATTTTATCTTAGCCATTGTTGGTATGGCGCTGGCAAGTGGCGGAACAGCTTTTTCAGCCTATTTGGTTAAACCGCTTTTAGATGAGATTTTCATCGCAAAAGATCGTGATATGCTGATGCTCCTTCCTTATGCTATCATCGCTGTCTACGTTGCAAAAGAGCTTGGGCGCTATATGCAGAGCTATTTTACAGCCTATATTGGTCAAGATATTATCAGACGGTTTCGTGAAAATATTTTAGGCAATATGCTCAGACTTGATATCTCTTTTTTCCATGAATACCGAAGCGGAGAGCTGATTAGCCGAAATACCAATGATGTTGAGCGTGTACGAAGTGTGGTCTCTAACCTTATTCCTGAACTCATTCGTGAGACTTTAACTATTTTTGGGCTCATGGCAGTTGTTATTTATCAAAGTCCAAAGCTAGCCTTTTTTGCCTTAATCATTATGCCTTTAGCCGTTTATCCGCTGAGTACGTTAGCCAAAAGAATGAAAAAAATTTCACGTGCTTCTCAGGAGAAAATCTCTGATATCACTGCAAAACTAAGCGAAATTTTTAATAACATTGAGGTTATCCAAGCCAATAATGCTTCTGCTTATGAACATGGTTTATTTCAACGTGAAAATGAACGCTACTTCAAACTCACGATGAAATCCGTTAAAATCGCTCAACTGGTCAGCCCTCTTATGGAAACACTAGGCTCTATTGGTGTTGCCGTGGTTATCATCGTCGGTGGTCGCGAAGTCATTGATGGAACGATGAGTGTGGGGAGCTTTTTCTCTTTTTTAACCGCTCTTTTTATGCTCTACACTCCTATTAAAAAAATCTCAGGACTTTATAACCAAATGCAAGATGCCGTTGTCGCAAGTGAGCGCATCTTTTTCCTTCTCGATAGACAACCAAGCGTTGTAGGGGGAGAAACACCTTTTCCTTTACATGTAAATACGATTTCTTTTGATACCCTTTCTCTTTTTTACGGGGAAAAACGTGCCTTGTACGATATCTCGTTTGAGGCAAAAAGAGGCGAGATGATTGCACTCATTGGTGATAGTGGTGGTGGAAAAAGCTCTTTGATGAATCTTTTAATGCGCTTTTATGACCCAAGTTCAGGTGATATCAAAATCAACGACGTGTCTATTAAAGCGTTTAGTCTTCACGATTTGCGTCAAAATATCGGAATGGTCACTCAGCGTGTTTATATCTTTAACGACACGATTGCTGCCAATGTGGCATATGGTAAAGAAATGGATGAAGAAAAAGTCATCGATGCCCTTAAAAAAGCCAATGCGTATGAGTTTGTTCAAACATTAGAGAAAGGTATTTTCACGCCTTTAGATGAATTTGGTACCAATCTTTCAGGTGGTCAACGTCAACGCATCGCCATTGCACGCGCGATTTATACCAATCCTCAAATCCTGATTTTAGATGAAGCCACATCTGCATTGGATTCTGGAAGTGAGCAAAAAATCACAGAAGCCATTGAGCATTTGGTTAAGGACAAAATAACCTTTGTCATTGCACACCGACTTAGCACCATCAAAAGAGCAGATAAAATTATTTTGCTTAAACATGGCACAATTGTTGCGATGGGCAATGATGAAAGCTTGCGAGCATCTAGTGAAGAATACCTAAAACTCAAAGACTTACAAGCCTAAAAACGCTTAAATCAACCATTTTTTATCTTGATTTTGGTATAATCGCGTACTTTTATGAAGGATGAATACAAATGGTTGATTACGGTACACTCAAAAAGATTTTTTTTCAACTCAGCCCTGAAAATGCACACAATGTCGCAGAGTTTTTCTTTAAACACACGACAACGTATGCACCTTTTATTCTTTCATTTTTAGCAGAACGCTATTTTATAGCGGATAAACGTTTGGAGCAAAATCTTTTAGGCACAACCTTTCTGAATCCTGTTGGGCTGGGCGCTGGATTTGATAAAAATGCGACGATGATAAAGATGCTCACTGCACTTGGGTTTGGTTATATTGAATATGGAACGATGACACCTGAGCCTCAAAGTGGTAACCCAAAGCCTAGGTTATTTCGCTATGTTAAAGAAGAGAGTATCCAAAATGCAATGGGTTTTAACAATGAAGGAATGCGTGTCATCGCAAAGCGTCTTGAATCTCTTTACCCTTACGCCACACCACTAGGTGCAAATATCGGGAAGAACAAAACAACATCAGCCGAAGAAGCCCTCAGTGATTATGAAAAATTGATACGTCGTTTTGAAACGCTATCAGACTATCTGGTCATCAATATCTCTTCACCCAACACTCCTGGTCTTAGAGATTTGCAAAATGAAGCGTTTATCAAAGCGCTTTTTGTTATGGCAAAAAATCTTACATGTAAACCTGTTTTACTCAAAATTGCCCCTGATTTAACCATAGATGATGCGCTCTCTTTATGCCAATGCGCTCTTGATAGCGGAGCCGATGGCATCGTCGCAACCAATACGACCATCGATTATACGCTTTTGAAAGGTGCAAAAGATTTTGGAGGTCTCAGTGGCAAAGTGCTCACGGAAAAAAGCTTTGCAATGTTTGAAGTACTGGCTAAAGCTTTTTATGGAAAAACAACCTTGATTTCTGTCGGTGGTATTGATTCTGCTGAGGAAGCGTATCGAAGATTGAAAGCGGGTGCGAGTTTGATTCAGCTTTATAGTGCGTTTATCTTTAAAGGTCCAAATTTAAACAAACAGATCAATGAAGGGATCTTGAAACTCATGGAACACGATGGTTTTAGCCATATCAGCGAAGTGATAGGAAGCGATAGGAGATGAGATATGACACGTTATATACTACTTTTTTTACTGACTTTAGGAGCATTAATGGCTAGTTCTCTTCCCCCTTATCAAACAAAGGCTTTAAACAATGGTCTTCAAATAGTCGTTATTCCGATGCAAAATGGTAGCAATGTTATCACCACTGATATTTTTTATAAAGTGGGCAGTGGCAATGAAATTATGGGGAAAAGTGGAATTGCTCATATGCTTGAGCATCTCAATTTCAAATCAACCAAAAATCTTAAAGCAGGCGAATTTGATGAAATCGTCAAAGGCTTTGGGGGTGTGAATAACGCTTCAACAGGATTTGATTACACGCATTATTACATCAAAAGCTCTTCAGGCAACTTAGCAAAATCGTTAGAGCTGTTTTCAGAACTCATGCAAAATCTTCGTCTCAGTGATGATGAATTTCAACCTGAACGCAATGTTGTGCTAGAAGAACGCTTATGGAGAACCGATAACAATCCTATTGGCTATCTTTATTTTAGATTGTTTAATAATGCTTTTATGTATCATCCCTACCATTGGACTCCGATTGGATTTAAAGAGGATATTAAAAACTGGACAATTGAAGATATCAGAAGTTTTCACTCCAAATATTACCAACCCAACAACGCCATTGTCGTTGTTGCTGGTGATATTAAAGCAGAAGATGTCTTTATCAATGTCGAAAAATATTTTGGCGCTATCAAAAACACACACGATGTTCCAAAGCCGCATCATCAAATTGAGCCTCTCCAAGATGGCGCAAAACGTGTCATGATTAAAAAAGAGAGTGAAGTCGAGATGGTAGCCATAGCCTACAAAATTCCCGATTTTAAACATAAAGACCAAGTGGCACTTTCTGCGTTAAGTGAGCTACTCAGCAGTGGGAAAAGCAGTCGCTTACAACGTGTTTTAGTCGATGAAAAAAAGATGGTCAATCAAATTTACGGTTATGCAATGCAATCACGTGACCCTTCTGTCTTTCTTTTCTTAGCGGTGTGCAATCCTGGTATCAAAGCAGAAACCGTAGAAGCTGAAATTTTAACCATTATCGAAAATCTGCGAAAAGAAGGCATTAGCGAGCGTGAGCTTGAAAAAATAAAAATCAATACAAAAGCAGATTTCATTCACTCCTTGGAAAGCTCAAGTGAATTAGCCAGTCTTTATGGTAGCTACTTCGCAAAAGGAGATATCACACCTCTTATCGAGTACGAAGACCGTATCAATCGGCTAAAAAAAGAAGATATTGCCAATGTCATTAAAACGTATTTAGTACCACAAACATCAACAACCGTAATTTTACGAAAGGATTAGACGAATGAACCAATCTTTACACGGAGCAATGACTGCTCTTATTACCCCTTTTAAAAATGGAAAATTAGACGAAGTACAGTATGCAAAGCTGATAGAAAGACAGATTAAAAACAATATTGACGTGGTTGTTCCTGTGGGAACGACAGGAGAGAGCGCAACGTTAGATCATGAAGAGCACCGTCGCTGTATTGAAATTGCAGCCGATATTTGTGCAAAAACCAATGTCAAAGTCCTAGCAGGAGCTGGAAGTAATGCGACGCATGAAGCGATTGGTTTGGCTAAATTTGCACAAGCACATGGAGCACATGGTATTCTCTCGGTAACGCCTTATTACAATAAGCCAACACAAGAGGGATTGTATCAACACTATAAAGCCATTGCAAATTCGGTGGATATTCCTGTGTTGTTGTACAATGTTCCAGGACGTACAGGGTGCGATTTGATGCCAGAAACGATTTTTAGACTCTTTAATGATTGCTCTAACATCTTTGGTGTCAAAGAAGCAACCGGCTCGATTGAACGTTGTGTGGATTTATTGGCACATTGTCCAAAGCTTTCGGTTATTAGCGGTGATGATGCGATTAACTACCCTATTTTATCCAATGGTGGTTCAGGTGTGATTTCTGTAACATCTAATATCTTACCTGACCAAATTGCAGAGCTAACGCATTTGGCACTTCAAGGTGATTATCATGGTGCTAAAGCGATTAATGATTCACTCTATGAAATCAACAAGATTCTTTTTTGTGAGAGTAATCCTATTCCTATTAAAGCAGCCATGTATTTAGCGGGACTTTTAGATACTTTGGAGTACCGTTTACCGCTTTGTGCCCCAAGTCATGACAATATGAAACGTATTGAAAATACACTTAAAAAATATACAATCAAAGGATTTTAATGAGAGGTAAAACACTCGTAATTAGTGGCGGAACACGTGGTATCGGACAAGCAATCGTCTATGAATTTGCACGTGAGGGTGTCAATATTGCATTCACCTACAATTCCAACGAAGAGCTTGCACTTGAACAAGTGAAAGATTTAGAGACCAATTATGGCATTAAAGCTAAAGCGTATCCTTTTAATATCTTAGAGCCTGAAAAATATAAAGAACTTTTTTTAGAAATCGATAAAGATTTTGATAGAGTCGACTTTTTTATCTCCAATGCTATTATTTCAGGACGTGCTGTTGTGGGAGGGTACACCAAGTTTATGAAGCTTAAACCTCGTGGTATTAACAATATTTTTACCGCAACCGTTAATGCTTTTGTCGTGGGCGCTCAAGAATCTGCAAAACGTATGGAAAAAGTAGGTGGTGGAAGTATTATCTCTCTTTCATCGACGGGGAATCTTGTTTATATCGAAAATTATGCAGGACATGGTACGGCAAAAGCTGCTGTTGAAGCGATGGTACGTTACGGTGCAGCAGAGCTTGGCTGTATGAATATTCGCGTCAATGCGGTTAGTGGCGGTCCTATTGAAACCGATGCGCTTCGTGCATTTACCAATTATGAAGAAGTACGTGATGTCACCGCAAAACTCTCTCCTCTTGGTCGTATGGGACAACCACAAGATTTAGCAGGTGCATGTCTGTTTTTATGTTCTGAAAAAGCATCGTGGATTACAGGACATACCTTACTCATTGATGGTGGAACGACATTTAAATGATGAATTTACCCAATCTCTTAGCCTCAGCTCGCATCGCCTTAGCACCTTTGATGTTTGTGCTTTTAGTGAACCGTGATTTACCTTTATTTGAAGGTTTACATGTAAGTTGGTTAGACTATTTTGCTGCACTTATTTTTGTTATAGCTAGTGCGACGGATTTTTTTGATGGCTATATTGCTCGCAATTGGAATCAAAAAACAACGCTTGGGGCTATTTTAGATCCACTCGCAGATAAGATGCTGACACTTGCCGCATTTTTAGGACTGATGATGATTGATAGAGCAAACCCTTGGGCGATTTACCTTATCTTGACACGCGAATTTTTTATCACAGGGCTTCGTGTAGCGGCGGTGAGTGAGGGAAAAGATATCGCGGCGTCAATGGCTGGGAAAGTGAAGACTGTCTTGCAAATGATTGCGATTGGATTTTTGATGATGAACTGGCCTTTTGGAGAGCTTTTACTGTGGGCTTCTGTCGCATTAACGCTTTATTCAGGGTATGAGTACATCATTGGTTATACGAAAAAAGGAAATGTGTAAATGGGCACCTTAACCTCTTTACTGGTTCTTTCATTTCTTATCTTTTTTCATGAACTAGGACATTTTTTAGCCGCTCGTTTTTTTGGTGTGCGCGTTGAAGTCTTTAGTATTGGTTTTGGCACAAAAGTCTTTTCAAAAGTGATTGGCAATACTCAGTATTGCCTCAGCCTTATTCCTTTGGGCGGATACGTTCAGATGAAAGGGCAAGATGACCGTGACCCGACAAAGACAAGTTTTGATAATGACAGCTATACCATGAAAAAACCATGGCAACGCATTGTGATTTTATTTGCAGGTCCTTTTGCCAATTTTTTACTGGCATTTTTACTCTACATTGCTATCGGTTCGATGGGTGTTACGAAACTCTCTCCGATTATTGGAAATCTAAGCCCTGACTCCCCTGCCCAACAAGTAGGTTTACAAAGTAATGACCGTATTGTGATGATTAACGGTGAGCTTGTTCAAGCGTGGGATGATGTCAGCCAGATGATTCAAAAAGCACCGCATACACTTGAAGTCAAAGTTGAACGAGCTGGTAGTGTCGAGACATTTATTATCACCCCTAAACTTTTACCGTATCAAAATATGTTTGGCGAAACTTTGCATAAAAAGATGATAGGCATTGCACCAAGTGGTAAAACGATGGAAGTGATTTATGAGTTCAGTGAACTCCCAAGCTTTGCGTGGGCTCAAACCATTAAAGCAACAACGATGATTCTAACAGGGCTTCAAAAGCTCGTTGAAGGTGTTGTCTCGCCTAAAGAGTTGGGCGGTATTATCTCTATTGTTCAAGTGACTTCAGAAGCCAGTGAAGCAGGACTCATAGCCTTATTTGCGCTTACAGCACTTATCTCCGTCAATCTTGGCGTTCTCAATCTTCTACCTATCCCTGCCCTTGATGGTGGACATATCATGTTTAATGCCTATGAAATGCTCACACGAAGAGCTCCAAGTGAGCGCATCGTTTATGTGATGACACTGAGTGGTTGGATGTTGTTGCTAACACTGATGGTGTTTACCATTTTTAATGATATTTACAGACTCACAGGTGGACAATGATGGATTATAGTTCGCGCTACGATGAGATTTTAACGTCAATTGAAAACGTTCGCGTTCGCGTTAATCAACATCAGATTATTAAAATTGTTGCTGCGAGTAAAAGTGCTGATGTCAGCATGATTGAAGCGATGTACAACATCGGTCAACGTGCATTTGGGGAAAATCGTATTCAAGATATGAGCGACAAAGTAAATGCTTTAGAATATTTACCGCTTGAATGGCACTTTATTGGTCGTTTACAAACGAATAAAATCAACCAACTTATTGAATTAAACCCTTTTCTCATGCACTCATTAAGCTCACTTGAACTAGCATGTGAGATAGATAAGCGTTTACATGTAAAAGGTAAAACGATGTCTGTCTTACTTCAAATCAATAGTGCTTATGAAGAGCAAAAAGCAGGTGTTTTGCCCGAAGCCGCACTTGAAATATATGAGCAAATCGCTCTTACATGTAAACATCTACACCTCAAAGGTGTGATGAGTATTGGTGCGCATAC
>CAYTVI010000013.1:0-35103 GCA_964441765.1 uncultured Sulfurospirillum sp. | reverse complement strand
TTATCCATGCCCTAACGTGCAGTAAGGAGAGTACAGATTTGCAAAACTCAAAATTTTTCCAATCCATCTGCGCCATGATGATGCAAAACGGCGATTTAGAGCAGCACACACAAACGTTGATTGCACACTATCGTGCTAAAAGAGATGCGATGGTTCACACTTTAAGTGAGTGTTTTGGAGAGAGCATTGAGATGGTTGTCCCTGAGGGTGGGATGTTTTTATGGGTCAATTTTAAGCACTGTAGCGATAGCATGCAACTTTTCGATAAAGCGATTAAAAAAGGGGTTGCTTTCGTACCAGGAAGTGTCTTTTTTGCCGATAAACGCATAAGCACCTATGGCAGACTCAACTACACAAATTCCAGCTTAGAGCAGATAAGACAAGGCGTTCAAAAACTTTATGAAGCCTACAAAGAATTGATTTAAGCGCTCTTCTTGCACACAATATCGCCAAGTTTTGCGCCCACACTGCGTGCGACCACTGAGCACTTGACTTTAAATAAAAAGAAGATGGGGTAGCCTTGAGTGTCGCCTAGGCACTCATAATTTCCCATCCCTTTGGAGATAATACACTCGGCTGTTTCAAAGATTTTTCGAGCCTCTTCGTGCATGAATTCCATTGCAAGTCCAGGAGTAGGAACACCGCTATCAACAATCACAGCAACCTCATTCATTTTAGAGGCCAATGCATCTTTACATGTAAGGTCATTAATAATAGGCCTACCTCTTACAAAATAATAGACTTCGATATGAGGGAAAAGTGTTTTAAGCGTTTGAATATAGACTTTATCGAAAATTTCTTCACCCGCATTGTCCGCAAGATAAACCACCGTTTTAGCATGACTTAGGCTTTGAGCAAGTTTATCAAAATCATCCACCGCAAAAGGCGTATGATAGACTTTATCTAACTCTTCTTTTAAATCATACATCATCACCGAAGCTAAATCAATCACATTACCTGCAACAGCTGTTTTCGTTGCACTTAAAAGAGGATTTGAACTGGTGGCAATTGCTTCTTCGCACAGTGGGATAAACTTTTCTGCCATCAAAGAGGATTCCAGCTTTATATCAGCGTACAAATCATCAACACACAAATACCTTGCCATAGCTTCGTACAAAGGGGTGGCATTATGTGGAGGGGTTAGGTTAAAATCAAAGCGTTGAATGTGTTGTTGTGCTAGAGCGATAATGTCTTCACGTTGAGACTGATTTACATGTAAAACATCACAAACCCTATGGGCTTGAGTTTCAATACAAGCTAAACAATCCGTGTGAATTTTCATGAATAAGAAGTCAAAGAAGGAGCAGTAGCTTTGAAGCTACTGCTGAAAAAAGAGTTATTTTCTAAGTTCTTTAATTTTTGCAGCTTTACCGCGTCTGTCTCTTAAGTAGAAGAGTTTAGCACGTCTTACAACACCACGTCTAAGAACAACAATCTCATCAATACTATCAGAGTAAATTGGGAAAATTCTCTCAACGCCTACGCTGTTTGCACCAATTTTACGAATCATAAATGTTTCGCCAGTGCCAGTTCCACGTCTTGCAATACAAATACCTTCAAAATTTTGAATACGTTGTTTATCGCCTTCAACAATTTTTACAGCAACTCTTAGTGTGTCACCTGCTCTAAATTCAGGAACATTTTTAGTTGCAATCTGCCCTGCTTCAAAAGCTTCAATATATTTATTTCTCATCGACTATCCTTTTTGTGATTCAATGCTTCACGCGAAAGCGAGAAAACAGATCTGGTCTGAAGTATTGGGTTTTAGATTCAGCCATTTTATTTTTTAAGCTTGAGATTTTAGCGTGATTTCCCTTTAAAAACTCTGAGGGCACTGATTTATTTTCATAAAGCGGTGGTTTAGAAAAACAAGGTGCCTCTAAAAGCGTGTTTTCAAAACTCTCAACGCTCAGTGAGTCTTCATTGCCTAAGACACCTTTAATATTACGACTAATCGCATCACTCATGACAAGGCTTGGGAGCTCCCCGCCAGTGAGGATATAATCGCCAATGCAAAAAAGCTCATCCGCAAATGTTTCAATGACACGTTCATCAATCCCTTCATAGCGTCCACTAACAAAAACCAGATGCTCTTTTTGTGCCAAACGCTTCGCATCTTTTTGCGTGAAAAGCTTTCCTGAAGGCGTGGGAAAGATAATATAAGCATGGGGAGATTTTTCTTTAATATCGCGCAAAAGTGAAAATAAAGGCTGAGGGAAAAACACCAACCCTGCTCCACCGCTGGCTTGATAATCATCAACTTTACCATGCTTATTGGTCGTAAAATCTCTTGGGTTTAAAAAATCAACGCACAAAAGTTTTTTTGCTATCGCTCGCTTTAAGATAGAATCTTCAAAATACGAAGCGATTAAGCCTTCAAAAAGTGTCACATAGCTTAAACGCATCACGAGTTTTCCAAAATCCCTAAACCATCTCGTGTACGTATCTCTTTTTTTGCTTTATCAAAAGAGAGAATATACCGATCAATATAAGGAATATAAAACTGCTTTGCTAACCCTTGTTTGAGTAAGGCTTCATTTGTTTTAACAACAAGATAATCTGTCGTAGCAATGCGCTCTATTTCTTCAACATACCCAAGAAGCAGTTCATTATCATCTATAATAGACGCATCTATCATATCAAACCAAAAAAACTCACCCTCTTTTAAAGCGCACTCCTTGAGAGAGTTTTCAGGTGTTGTCAGCAAAATTGTATTAACGAGTTTCTGAGCGCTTTCTCGTGTTTCATAACCAACAAAAGAGATAAGCTCACGCCCTTTGTTGAAAGAGAGCACTTCAAGGGTTTCGCCTCTTGAGGTTTGAAATGTTTTGCCTTTTTTGAATTGTTCAGGAAAATCGCAGTGAAGGTGAAGCTTCAATTCACCTTTTAAACCCACAAGTCGCCCAAGTTGAGCGACTTCTATGAGGGAGAATGTCTTATTCATCGTTTGCTTTGACGGTAACTCTGTAAGATTTTCCATCTTTGGCTTTGCATCCAGAGATAAGCGTCTTGAGAGAATTAATCATCTTGCCATCTTTGCCTATTAATTTACCCGTATCGATTTTATCTGCATAGATGACAACATCGCAAAATGTTCCATCAACATCGCTTCTCTCGACTCTTACACCGCTAGGATTATCCACCAAGAGTTTGGCAAATTCTTCGAGAAATTTGTCAATCATCATTAGTTACCAGTAATTTTAGCAACCCTGTCACTTAGCTTTGCGCCAACACTTTTCCAGTAAGCAAGTCTTTCTGCATCAAACTTAACGGCTTGTGGATTGCTGAGTGGATTGTAATAACCAATCGTCTCAATTGAACCACCATCACGTTTTTTTCTGCTGTCTGTTACGACAATTCTATAAAACGGTGCTTTATTTCTACCCATTCGTGTTAATCTTACAACTGTTGCCATTGTTATGGTCTCCTATGTTTATATTTCGTTTTTTACAACTTAGATTTACATGTAAATCTTTACATGTAGATATAAATCGTCACACCTTAACGAAGGTGTGCGTGTTTATTTTGAGAAAGCATATTTTGCAAATCTTGCATTCCCTTCTTGCCTGAGAATTTTTTTGCCATTTTCGCTGCATTGCCAAACTGTTTTAAAAAACGATTGACTTCAACTTGCGATAGCCCTGAACCCTCTGCGATTCTTCTTTTGCGACTGTTATTTAAAAGCTCTGGGTCTTCTCTCTCTTTTTTTGTCATCGAACCTATCATCGCTTTGATTCGCTTCATCTCAACCGAGTTTTCCATATCGACGTCTTGTAGCTTTCCCGCCATTTGAGACAAACCTGGAATCATTCCAATAAGCGACTTCATGCTTCCAAGCTTTTTCATCTGCTCCATCTGCTCTAAAAAGTCATTAAAATTAAATTGCCCTTTTTTGATTTTTTGGGTCATCGCTTTTGCTTGTTTTTCGTTGATGATACCACTGGTCTTTTCAGCCAAGGTTTCAAGGTCGCCCTCGCCCATCAAACGACTGACAATTCGTTCAGGAATAAAATGCTCTAAATCCGCGACTTTTTCACCCACACCAATAAAACGCAATGGTACGCTGGTCTGCTCTGCAATTCCAAGAGCAACACCCCCTTTACCATCGCCATCAAATTTACTTAAAATAACACCGCTTAGACTAATTTTTTCATGAAAAGTTACCGCGCTACGAACCGCATCTTGACCGGTCATCGCATCCGCAACATAAAAAATTTCATCAGGAATAATATCTTTTTTAATCGCTTCAAGCTGACTCATCAACTCTTCATCTATTGCTAAACGACCAGCCGTATCGATGAGAACAACATCATACAAGCCTTCTTTGGCTTTTTTCATTGCATTGTTAGCAATCAAAACAGGATTTGAGTGGTTCTCTTCAAAATACAAATCAATTTCATTGGCACTACAAAGCTGTCGTAATTGCTCAACAGCGGCTAAACGCTGAAGGTCACATGCAACGACTAAAACTTTTTTCTGTTTGAGTTTGAGATAATTAGCTAACTTAACGGTTGTCGTCGTCTTTCCGCTTCCTTGAAGACCCACCATCAAAACTTTTGTCGGTGGCTTTGGCGCGAAAACAAATCCTTGACGTCCAGGCACGCTTAAAATATCGTTTAACTGTTTTTTCAAAGAACGTAAAAAAT
The DNA here is from genome assembly GCA_964441765.1 of uncultured Sulfurospirillum sp. Classification (GTDB taxonomy): domain Bacteria; phylum Campylobacterota; class Campylobacteria; order Campylobacterales; family Sulfurospirillaceae; genus Sulfurospirillum. The sequence goes on along the minus strand of CAYTVI010000013.1, from coordinate 30,457 downwards.
TAGCTTGTCCTATACCCTGTGCTTTTGTTTCGATTTCAACATCACGAAGTAAATCACGCACGATTTTATGGTGAACATCTGCTTTTAAAAGTGCTTTCTTAAGGTTTTCTAATGCATTTTTTAAAGATTTTTCATCATCACTAAAACGGATTTTATTGACAGCGGTACGAAACGAATCAGTTAAAACCTCAAACACAAAGCGTCCTTTTTTATTCTTTGACCTTTTACAAGGAATGGGATTATACAAAAACAATACTTTAAACTAAATTAAACCTTAAAACAATAAAAAGATTTTTTTGATAAAAAACTCTTAAATCAGCGTATTTAAGGCTTTTTTATGAGCTTATTTTTTAAAACTCAAATGGCAAATTTAATAAAATCTTCAGGTTCTTTACTTTTGAAACTATATCCTAAAAGCTCAATCTTTGAGGCATGCAACATCATACGTTTATGTGGTCGTCCACCGTACTCTGTATCGCCTAAGATAGACGCACCAATGCTTTTAAGATGCACTCTAATCTGATGCGTTCGTCCTGTATCAATGCTCACTTTTATTTTAGAGCGCTTTCCCTCTACCATCAAAGGTTCGATATGACTAATCGCTTCTTTACCATCACTACTGATTTTACTGTGTGCCGTATTACCTTTTTTAATGGTTAAAATAGGTGCGTTGATTTCAACGGCTTCAACAACACGTCCTTCAACAATAGCGATATACTCTTTTTGCACTTCACGTTTTTTAAAAGCATTGACAGCTTTAGCACGAAATGCTTCATCTTTAGTCAAAAGGAGCACACCACTGGTTTCCCTGTCCAAGCGATGCAACAAAGGCAGTTTTTTCTGCTCAGCAACCTCTTCTGAGGTCATAAAAGCTGGCTTATCTACTGCCATAATAAACGCATCTTCAAAAATGACACGAATAGGTGCAATTTTTTCTATTTTGAATTTTGCATTCCCACTCATTTCACCTCTGGCAACACTTACTTTTTTACCTTCAGAATAAACAACTCCTCTGTCGATAAGCTCTTTCGCCGCACGGTTTGATATACCTTCTTGAAGTGCTAATAATTTATAGGCTTTTTCCATTTTTTATCCTCTAATCTCTTTTAAAAGCGGTGTGATGTCACCGCTGTGTGCTATGGCACTGGGAAGCAAAGTTTGCGCATTTTGAAAAACCTCTGCAAGGGTATTCTCATTACATGTAATACTATTTTCAACGAGCGCAAACAAAACATTTTGATTAAACGTGTATTCTCCACTGATAAGTTTTGTCTTAAAAAAGGCTGGTTCTAAAGGATTGTGTCCTCCAACGCCTTGAACAAAAGAGCCTCCTAAAATCACGATATCAGCCATCGCATAAAGATTGATAAGCTCTCCCATCTTATCGCACAAAACAATATCCGAAGCGAATTGATGTTTTTGCGAAAATCTCTCGTACGAGCGTGCTTTTATTTTTGCATACTCTCTTAAAAATAAGTCTACTTTATCAAAGCGCTCAGGATGCCTTGGCACAACGATGAGTTGGTCATTTGGCAAGAGTTCAATGCGCGATAAAATCAACGCTTCTTCTTTCTCATGCGTACTGGCTAAAAGAACGACTCTTCTATCATCTAGCTTTTTATAAACGTTTGTTACTTCATAGCGCTGAAACGTTTTAATGTTTCCACCCACCCGAACATTCTTAGCACCTAGATTTTCTAAACGCTCTTTATCAAGCACACTTTGTGCAAAAACAACATCAATGGCGCTAAAAATCCATCGATACACAAAAGCAAAGCGAAGGTACGACTGATACGACCTATCAGAAATACGGGCATTGAGTAAAATCGTTTTTATCCCTTTTTGCTTAGCGACCCAAAAGAGCATCGGCCATAGCTCTGCTTCTAAAACAACTAATGTTTTTTGTTTCGTTATCCAAAAAGGTAAAAAAATCTCAAAAGGCAAATATCGAACATCGGCAGATGGATACTGAAGTGCTTCACGAAAGCCTGTTTGCGTAATCGCGCTGATATTTACATGAACATCGCGCAACGATTCAATGAAGGGTTTTAAGGAACGAACTTCGCCTAAAGAGCATGCATGAAACCAAATACCTTCTTTTTCAAACGGAGCATTATCTTTTAAAAAAAATCGTGCGGGAATAGAAACGTTGTATTTTGGTTTAAAGCGTAGATAAATAAGCACTGGCAACGCTAAAATATAAAGAAGCGTTGCCAGAAGATAGTAGAATAAAGACAAATTACGCCTCTACGGCATCTAACTCTTTGTATAAAATTCTTCCACAGTGAGGGCATGTGATAATATCATCTTGCTTAATAACACTCGCATAGGTTTTATCATTGACACGCATAAAACAGCCATAACATGCTTGTTTTCTAACAGGTACAACGGTTGTATTTTCTGCCCATTTTCTAATTTTTTGATAAAACGTTAGGATTTTTTGGCTCATATCTGCGACTAAAGCCTCTTTTTTACCATAAATATCTTTTCGCTCTTGCTCGATTTGTTGAATTTGCGTGTCAATAGATGCTCTAATCTCTTCTGCCTCACTTGCCGCAAGAGCAAGTTTTTCTTGAAGAAGCGCAATATTTTGACCTTTGAGCTCAATAATCTTATCTAATCTTCCAATTTCTTCGTTAGCAAAATCACACTGCTCTTTCGAAATTTCTTCTTCCAGTTGCAATGCTTTAATCTCTTTAGCGGTTTTAACAAGCGCACTTTTCTTTGCTAAATCTTTCAACTTTGCCGAAAGTTCGGCTAAATGTGCCTCATTTTTTGCTTTTTTGAGCTTTGCATCAGCAATATCTGCACTAAAAGTATCTGTTTGCGCTCTAAGCTCTTTTTCTTTATCTAAAGAAAGCTTTAGCTTTTTTTCTACCTTAGCGATACGCGGCCCAAAATCGTCAATTTCTTTGTCCAATTTTGAAAGCTCAATTAACTGTTCTAAATACTTATTCATATCTTGTGTGTCCTCTATTTATACTCGAACGGATTTTTAGAATTTGACATTATAGCTTTTAATGGGAAATTTTTCAAATTTTCAGCCAAACACTCTGGGAAATAGCGCTCGGACTCAAAGTGCCCAATGTCCATTAAACTCAAATTATTCTCTTTTGCTTCTAAAGCTTGATGGTATTTCAAATCCCCACTTAAAAAACAATCCGCGTCAATTTTAGCAATCAAATCGCCTCCTGAACCGCTCGTCAAAGCACAACGTCCAATCCATGACGATGCCTTGACCACACGTAAATTTTCGATGTCAAAAACGCGCTTTACATGCTCACTAAAATCTTCAAAAGACATATTAACATCAAAATAAGCTACATATTCTTTTGTCTCACGCACTGTAAAACCAAGTTTCGCAACAACGTACGCATTAAGATGTGAGAGGTCAAAATTGGTATGCATTGCAATCAAACTAATCTTCTTTTGCACCATTTTTTGAATTAAATTTGATGGATATTTAGAAAAATTGAGCTGTTTCAAGCCACTAAAAATAAGTGGATGATGGGTTATGATGAGAGCGTTTTGAGGAATATGTTCCAACAGCGAACTATCAATATCGAGGCTTAGATACACAGACTCTATCTCATCACTCTTTTGACCTATCAATAGCCCACTGTTATCCCACGATGCTTGCGTCGCAAAAGGGCTTAGCGTGTCTAAATACGCATAAATATCCCCTAACTTCATTAGCCGACAATTTCTTTATATTTAAGTGCACAACCTTTAGCAAGTTCACGAATTTTTAAAATGTAATTTTGACGTTGTGTGACAGAGATTGCCTTTCGCGCATCTAGTACATTAAAAGTATGTGATGCCATTAAACAGTAATCGTACGCAGGCAGAGGTAAATTCTCTTCCAAGCAACGCTTACACTCTTTTTGAGCGTTTTCAAAATGTTCAAATAACATCGCTACATCTGCTACTTCAAAATTATAGCGGCTAAATTCATACTCGCTTTGCTTATGTACATCGCCGTACGTTGTAATGCCAAATTGGTTCTCATTCCATACCAAATCAAACACCGACTCTTTTTCTTGTAAATACATCGCAAGACGTTCAACACCGTACGTAATTTCAACCGATACAGGACTGCAAGGGATACCCCCTACTTGTTGAAAATAGGTAAATTGAGTGACTTCCATACCATCTAACCATACTTCCCAACCTAGCCCCCAAGCACCAAGTGTGGGTGACTCCCAATTGTCCTCAACAAAGCGAATATCATGTTTTTTAATATCTAGCCCTAACATCTCAAGACTTTTGAGGTAAAGTTCTTGAATGTTATCGGGGCTTGGTTTGATAAGTACTTGAAACTGATAGTAACTGCCCAGTCGATTTGGGTTTTCACCGTATCTTCCATCAGTGGGTCTACGACTTGGAGCCACATACGCTGTTGCCCAAGGCTTTGAGCTAAGGCTTCTTAAAAACGTTGCATTATGAAAAGTTCCAGCTCCAGCTGGCATATCATAAGGCTGTACGATGGTACAGCCCTCATTTTGCCAGAACGTTTGGAGATTTAAAAGCATTTGACTAAATGTAAGCACTATTTCTATCCTTTAGTAGGTGGCGTGTAGCCTTCAACGGCTTTATTCCACATCATTTTATATTTTCGCTTGGTAAATTCGAGTTCATCTTGAACAAATTGAAGCTGTTTGGTCAATGTTTCAATGGTCTTTCTGTCTTCATCGTAGAGTTCTTGCATGGAAAAAAGTGCCTCTTTTAAAAAACGATTTTCACTTTTGAGCGCATCAAGCGTCTCTTCTTTTGCATCTAAAACTTTTTCATGTAAGCTTAAAATCGCTCCAACAGTCTTCTCAACAAAATCAGAGCTCAGAGCGACATTAGAGCCGCTCATCTCTTCACTTAACACAACTCCTTGAGTAGAGGGAATCAGTGCTTGTGCGCTTCGGCTGACCTCCACGTAGCACTTATCTTCTTCTACTTTTGAAGCAAGTTTTCCCTCTTCAATCATCGCTTCAACAGCGGAAATATCCAAATTTGCCAAAGCACTAAACTCTTCAATTCCCAACCAGCTGTTCATTGTCGTCCTTTATAAAATGACTTCTATACCCATTGAATCGGTTTCAACTTTTTTTGCTTTTAAGATACGATCTTCTTTAAGCTTCGCGCTTAATTCTTCATCAGATATGGCTAAAATTTGCATCGCTAGATACGCTGCATTCACAGCACCTGCTGAGCCAATCGCCACAGTTCCAACAGGCATACCTCCTGGCATTTGAACGGTACTTAAGAGTGCATCCATACCTTCCATTACACCACCTTTCATAGGAACGCCAATAACGGGCTTTGTGGTTAAAGAAGCAACGACACCTGCTAAATGTGCTGCCATACCTGCTGCTGCTACAAATACTTTAGCCCCTTTGGCTTCAGCATTTTTAACATACTGATGTGTTCTATCAGGACTTCTGTGAGCGGATGAAACGACGATTTCATACATAACACCAAATTTTTCTAATGTCTTAGCACACTCTTCCATCACACCATAATCACTCTTACTTCCCATCAATATTGAAACAAATTTCATTTTCTATCCTTTACATGTATTCTTAAAAATGTAAATCCTGGCAAGGGCACAGGCAACTCTATCGCATGCGTATTCCCACTGTGAATCGCATCAAACTGCTTTCCGCTTAGTGTTTGGAGTCTCTTAAAGCTTACATACCATCGTCCCTCTTTTAAAATGATACTCCCTACTTCATTGTCTATCTCAGCAATTGAGGAAGAAGCAGGCATCACCAATTCATACCATGTGCTTGTCTGTAAAACATCTTTACACAAACACGTTTTTCCCTCTTCATCCACTTGAGCCGCTACTTGGTGCGTACCCTCACTGATAGAATGTGCAAGGTTTTGTGTGTCATTTTTTTCATATGGACGGTTGACTAAATAACCATCCGTAAAACCTCGATTTTTTGTTGTATCTAATTCATCCGTATATTTATTTGCTTCAAACCGATTGTTGTAATAATCTTCTATCGCTTGTGCATACGTTTTGGTCGTAATACCTACATAGTAAGGACTTTTCGTACGCCCTTCAATTTTTAAAGAGTCAATCACTCCCGAATCAAGAATTTCTTTGACATGCGCACTTAAATTGAGGTCTTTCGCATTCATAATATGCGTTCCCTCTTCACTCTCTTCTACCCTAAAAAGTGTTCCACTCTCTTCATTGTGTGCGTAGAGGGTATAAGGGAAACGACAATCGTTAGCACAGCTTCCACGGTTTGAGACTCGTCCACTTTGCACAGAGCTAATCAAACAGCGTCCGCTGTACGCAAAACACATAGAACCGTGCACAAAAACTTCTAATTCAAGGTGAGGCAAATGCTTTTTAATCTGCTCCAAGTCTTTAAGGCTGACTTCACGTGCGGCAATAATACGCTTCACACCCATATCCGAATACACCTCAGCATCAAGATAACTCAAAACATTCGCCTGCGTGGAAAGATGCACAGGAATATGGGGTGCTATTTTTTGTGCCAGCTTAATGACACCCGGTGCTGCCACAATAAAAGCATCAGGGTTCATCGCAGCCACACGTTCAATGTGTTTTTCTAAAAGAGCGATTTGGGCATTAAAAGGAAAGCCATTGATGGTCACATAGAGCTGTTTCTCAAGCGAATGCGTGTACTTAATAGCCTCTTCAAAACTTTCATACGTAAATTCTTTGCCAGAGCGTATGCGAAGGGAAAAATGGCTCACCCCTGCATACACAGCGTCCGCACCATAAGCAAGTGCTATTTTTAATTTTTCAAAATTCCCTGCAGGAGAGAGCAGTTCAACGTGTTTCAACTATTTTTTTCCTAAACTCGCAATTAATGCTTCAATATCTTCACTGGTCACAACATCTTCTGTGGTATTGTCCCCATGAATATGCACCGCAGAACTCACACGCTTATCATCATCTTTTTTACCCTCAAATAAGGCATTCATGTACTTAGAAAGGGCTCGCATGACGTTGATGACACGTTCAATTTTTTGTCTGTGAATATCTTGATACTGCATAATATCCATCGCCATCATAATCTCATCTTCTGCCATTTGCGCATTACCAAGCATATCTTCAACTCGCTCTTTCATATTGCGATTATCATCCAATGCTTTTTGAAACTGCTCAATTTTAGGAAATTTTGAAACTAAGGTCTCAAATAAAGAGATATTGGATTCAATGAGCTTAATCACCTCTTTTGCACTGCGCTCAGCATCCATCATAAAGCTATTGACAGCATCCAATTTATCGAAAACTTGACTGGCTTTGATTTCAGAATCTTTTGTCACATCGTCTAGTTGATGCACCATTTTATGGTCATCTGTAGGCGGTGGTGGTGGCCAAGACATAGTCGCGGATGCTCGATACTCGTGTGCCTCTTTAGGACTTTCTTCCTCTATCTTTTCATCAATATCATCATCGGATGTTTCCAAATCAAATGAAGTGGTTTCAACAGCTGAAACTTCCGCCGTTTCATCGCCCATTTCTTCCAAATCACCTGCCATTAACGCGTCTAGCTCTTCTTGGGTCATAAGATCTCTCCTAAAGTGACAAATTATGGATTATTATAGTGAAGTTTATATATAATTTAACTTTAAGACCCTGAAGAGTAAGGAATAAAATGATTGTCGATTTGCACAACCACACTATCTTATGCAACCACGCAGAAGGCAGTATAGAAGCCTATGTTCTCAAAGCGATTGAAGAAAAAATAGATATTTTTGGCTTTTCCGATCATGCGCCTATGCACTTTGACGAAGCTTATCGTATGGGTTTTCATGAGATGCCAACCTACGAAAAAGATATTTTACATGTAAAAGAAAAGTATGCTGATAAAATTTCTATTTTACTAGCGTATGAAGTTGATTTTTTAGAAGGATACATTGACTCACGTGTTCTTGAGCGAGAGGTTGATTATTTAATAGGTTCTGTTCATTATCTTGGTAACTGGGGATTTGACAACCCTGAGTTTATTGGAGAGTATCAAAACCATAATATTGATGATATTTGGCAACGCTATTTTGATGCCATTGAAGATTTGGCAAAAAGCAGACTTTTTGATATCGTAGGACACCTTGATTTGATGAAAGTGTTCAACTATCTTCCCAAAAAAGATATTCGATTGATTGCAAAAGATGCCATGAGCGCTATTAAAAAAGCTAATATGGTTGTTGAAATCAATGCCGCAGGCTTAAGAAAACCCGCACGCGAGCAATACCCAAGCTCTCCATTGATGGAAATGCTTTGCGAGCATGATATTCCTATTACATTTGGCTCAGACGCACATTCTCCTCAACATATTGGCTTTTCTCGTGAACAGATGCATGCATTTGCAAAACAATATGGGTATAAAAAATGTGCAACTTTTGAAAAGAGAGAGCGGATGTTGATTAATTTTTAATCACTCGCCTCAGTCTTTTTTTTAGTTCGTTAGGATACAATTACTCAAAATTTAAACTAGGAGTTAAGCATGGGTAAGTTCGTAAACAGTGTTGAAGAATTTTTCAAATACTGCGCCGATAATGAAGTTGAATTTGTCGATTTTCGTTTCACCGATATGAAAGGAACATGGCATCACCTTACGTATACTATGGAAGCTATCAGTGAAGATTCTTTCAAAAATGGTATTCCTTTTGATGGTTCATCTATCGATGCATGGCAACCTATTAATAAATCAGACATGTTGCTCAAACCAGAAGCTGAAACTGCATTTTTAGATCCTTTTACGGCTGATGTTACCATCGTTGTATTCTGTGACGTATTTGACATCTACAAAGGTCAAATGTATGAAAAATGCCCAAGAAGTATCGCTAAGAAAACATTGGCACACTTGGCAACAACTGGTCTTGGCGATGTTGCATACTTTGGACCAGAAAATGAATTTTTCGTATTTGACGATGTCAAAATCAAAGACGATATCAACTGCTCATACTACGAAGTTGACTCTGAAGAAGGTGTTTGGAACAGCGCAAAAAGTTATACCGATGGCTACAACACAGGTCACCGTCCCGGTACAAAAGGTGGTTACTTTCCGGTAATGCCAATCGACACCATGGTAGATTTACGTGCAGAAATGGTACAAATCTTAAAGCAAATTGGTCTTGAAGTTTTCGTTGTTCACCACGAAGTTGCACAAGGTCAAGGCGAAATCGGTGTTAAATTTGGAACACTCATTGAAGCGGCTGATAACGTTCAAAAATACAAATACGTTGTAAAAATGGTTGCTCACCTCAATGGCAAAACAGCAACATTTATGCCAAAACCACTTTACGGTGACAACGGTAGCGGTATGCACGTTCACCAATCTATCTGGAAAGATGGCAAAAACATGTTCTTTAAAGCTGGCGAATACGCAAACCTTAGCGATATGGCTCGATGGTACATCGGTGGTATCTTGAAGCACGCAAGAAGTGTTGCAGCATTTACTAACCCATCCACAAACTCTTACAAGCGTTTGATTCCAGGATTTGAAGCACCATCAATTTTGACATACTCTATGCAAAATCGTTCAGCATCGTGTCGTATTCCTTACGGTGCAGGTGAGAAATCAGTGCGTGTTGAGATGCGTTTCCCAGATTCAACATCATGCCCATACTTAGCATTCTCTGCAATGTTACTCGCAGGAATTGATGGCATCAACAACAAAACTGAACCTGTTGGTCCAATGGATGAAGACTTGTTCGAATTGACACTCGATGAAATCAGAGAAAAAGGTATCAACCAAATGCCTCACACACTTAGAGGCTCACTTGAAGCATTAATTCGTGACAATGAGTATTTGGCACCTGCAATGACAAAAGAGTTTATCGATACATACCAACACTACAAATTTGAAACACAAGTTTGGCCAGATGAGGCTAGACCTACTGCGTTTGAATTTAAAACCGTTTACTCTTGCTAATTAATCCATAAAAAAAGGGGAGGCAATGCTTAACGCACTGCCTCCCCTTTTTACATGTAAAAATCTTTCAACTTAAAAAATCAACCCACCCTCTTCACTTTGTTTTTTGATATTGACTTTTGGAAACGGTGAAATGTCGGTAAAATATTCTGTTGAACCATCAATTTTACGACTTCCAACACCCTCTGGGACTTTAAAGGTGCGAGTTGTTTCAGGGTGCAATTCAATGTATTTTGTCATAAAATATTTGAACGCTGGAGCCGCAGCTTTGCCTCCTGTTTCTCCTTTTTTAAGTGGTGTGTTATTGTCATTACCATACCATGTTAATACTTCAATATCAGGGGAAAATCCACAGAACCAAACATCCACACTACTATTGGTCGTTCCTGTTTTTCCTGCAATTTCAATGCCAGGAACTTGCGCATTACGTCCAGTACCACGTTTAACTACTTCTTTCATCATATCAAGCATCAAAAAGCTCTGTTTTGCAGAGGTAATCTCTTGGCGTTTACTTTCATAGACCTTCTCTTCGCCTTTGCGATTAATCACTTTTTTAATTAAAAGAGGCTCTACTTTTGTCCCATAGTTAGGGAACATTGAGTAAAAGCCACTGTACTCTAAAGGTGAAATCCCAAAACTTCCAAGGGCTAATGTCAAATCATATGGCAAATTTTTAAAACCATCTTTTTTAAACTCTTTATGCAAACTATCTAATCCCAACAAAGAGAGAAGATTAATGGTTGCTAAGTTACGTGAGTGAATAATCGCCTCTTTAAGTGTCACAAGCCCTTCAAAATTCTCTTCATAATTTCTTGGCTTCCACTCCTCATCGGTCTCTTTATCCACATAGGTTCGTGAAATATCAGGAATTTCAGACAAAGGCGAATATCCCCAATCTAAAGCTTTTTGATATAAAAAAGGTTTAAAACTACTGCCTGGCTGACGCTTACTTTGCGTTGCACGATTGAAACTACTTTTTGCATAATCCACACCACCAACCAAGGCAAGAACATTGCCTGTATTGTTTTCAACCACAACCATTGCACCATTGAGCTCTGAGGTGTTGATATCCTTAGCACGTTCTAGCATCCCTTTATAGCCTATTTTTAAGGCATCTGCTGCGACTTGCTGCAATTTCAAATCCACACTCAGATGAATTTGATACCCACCTCTTTTAATATCTTCAAATTCAGCACTTAAACTCTTAATCACCTCATCCACCACGTAAGGTGCTTTGTTTTGTGTCAACGTCTCATCGTAAACGACAGGATGTTCAAGTGTTGCCTTTGTGTATTCTGCTTCACTAATCCAGCCTAAGGTATACAGACGCGAAACCACTTGATTAGCACGACTTAAGGATAAATCCATATGACGTGTTGGGTCATATGAACTAGGTGCTTTTGGAAGCCCTACCAAAATAGCAATTTCTTTAATACTCAGTGCATCGAGGGGTTTATTAAAATACCCTAAAGATGCCGTTTTGATACCATAATAGCCGTGACCAAAATAGACATGGTTAAAATAGCGCTCCAAAATCTCTTCTTTGCTCAGTTCTGCTTCGATTTTATACGCTAATACCGCTTCATTGATTTTTCGCGTCAAGGTTTTTTGTCGCGTTAAAACCGTATTTTTAACCAATTGTTGCGTAATCGTACTCGCCCCTTCAACCAACTTCATCGCTTTAATATCTTTAATCAATGCTCTAAAAATTGCTTCGATATTAATACCACTGTGCTCAAAAAACGAAGTATCCTCCGTTGCTACCAACGCCTCAATGACACGTGCAGGAATTTCATGATAAGGCACGTACAAACGGTGCTCTTCTTCAAATAAGTTTGCTATCAATTCGCCATTGCGATCAAAAATTTGTGTGGTTAATTTAGGAGAATAATGGATAATTTTATTGGCATCAAAACGAATCTCTCCATACAAAATAACCAATCCCATCACACCTGCAAAAATAACCATAAAAAATAGTGTTGTAATATATTTCACGCTCTAAAACTCCTTTGTTTAAACCCCGAATGTAAAAGTTCTTGGGTGTAAGCTTGTTGTGGATTTTGAAGAATCTCTTGTGTCAATCCCTTCTCAACCATCAATCCATTTTGTAAAATACCCACTTCTTCGCAAATTCCTTCAATAGAATCCAAATCATGGGTGACAAAAAAAATGTCAAAATTGCCTGTATGCGCTAAACGCTTAATCAAGAGCAAAATGCGCTCTTTATTCTCTTCATCCAAAGCTGTGGTTGGCTCATCGAGAAGTAATAATTGAGGTTTTAGCGAAAGTGCCATCGCGATGATGACTCTTTGAAGTTGCCCACCGCTAAGTTCTGAGGGAAACCGTTCAAGCAAAGAACTGTCTAACTCTACCATCTCTAAATAATTTTGTGCACACTCTTTTTCAATTCCAAATTGTTTCTCAATTTTTGTCAAAGGAGAGAGTGCCGTGAAAGGATTTTGAGGGACAAACGCCACGGTTTTTCCACGGGTTAAAGGATAACTTGCATCATAAGATAACGATACTTCTAAACTCTGTGGCACCATTCCTAAAAGGGCTTTAAGTGTCAAGCTTTTTCCACTCCCACTTTGCCCAATGAGCGCAAACGAACGCTCAAAAGAAAACGAAATATCCACAAGCTTTTTGTTCTGATGTTGCACTAAAAGATGTTTACATGTAAAGCTCATGATAGCTCTTCTTGAATCAACTGGCATAAACGCGTCAGCTCCTCTTGCGAATAAGCCAAACGAGGAATAAGCCTTAAAATTGGACTGCTCACTGTAGGCGGGCGAATAGCACCTATTAAAAAACCTTTTTCAAGCAGTTTTTGTTGTTGGTGTAGTGCATCTTTATTGCTAGGAAGTGGATGCGCACAAATCATTCCAGAAAGTGTATGCCCTAAGGTATTGAAAATAATGGCTTGTCTCTTTTTTATCTCTTCTTTTAAGGTCTCTTTGTGTTTGAGAATGTATAAAAAACTCTGATGCCCAAGCGCAATATCAAACAAAGAAGGAGCTGTGGTATAGATAATGGCTTTGGCGCGATTGCATAAAAACGTTGCGATGTGTTCTGAACACAAGATATACGCACCATAACTCCCCAGCGCTTTGCCTAATGTTCCCATTTTAATGTGATTGTCTTTAGGGATTATCCCAAATAGATCAAACACCCCACGTAAATTTTCCCCAACAACACCAACACTGTGTGCTTCATCGACAATCAAAAGCGCATTGTAACGATCGGCAACCTCAAAAATATCACGATTGAGGATATCACCACTCATAGAGTAAATGCCCTCAACCGCAATGATGATGCGATTAAATGTGTGCGTGTTGATAAGGCTTTCTAAGTGATTGGCATCATTATGGCGAAACGTAAGTACTGTGGCATCAACGCTCTTAGAGGCTACCATACCACTGGCATGGTACTCTTCATCTAAAATCAACAGGTCTTTTTTACGAGGTAACGCCTCAATTAAAGAAAAATTGGCTAAAAATCCACTCCCACACACCACAGCGGCTTCAAAACCACTTTGACGAATTAAAAAGTTTTCAAACTCTTCATGGATGGGATGATATCCATTAACCAAGAGTGAGGCTTTCGGCGCATGAGAAGCATACAAACTCATCTGTGCTACTGTACGCTCAAAAAGCGCTTTATGATGAGCAAGCCCTAAATAATCATTAGAGCTAAAATCCAAAAGCGATTCATCGTACACCTTGCGGCTACGAAATCGATTAGATTTTACAATCGCATTTAATTCGTGTGTATACATCAGTTTATCGTTGCAAAAAAGGAAGCAACTTCTCCACGCTTAAACCCATCGCAGTACTCTCTAATCCCACAACCTCTTTGATGTAGGACTTGCAAAACCCCTCAACCATACACGCTCCTGCTTTGCCTCTCCATTCATCTGTTCGCAAATACGCTTCTAAGGAGACTTTATCAAAAGGCAAAAAAAGATAGTCTGTTGTAGAGAGGTCAATAAGCTCACATGTGGAAGATTTATACATCATGCAGGTGAGTATGCTTACTTTATTACCGCTTTGCGCTTCCAAAATTCGTCTTGCATCTTCTTTATCTTTGGCTTTTCGCAAAATTTCACCATTGGCTGTGACAACGGTATCGGCACACAAGACAGGAAATTCCAAATCATACCTCTCCAAGTAACTTTGCATCTTTCCTTTAGTTGCATGATACACAAAATGTGCAGGATCACTGATACTAAGTTGTTCTTCATCAAAACCGCATTCTCGTTGCATAAAAGGAATGCCAAATTTTTGGAGCAACTGTGCTCGAGTAATCGAAGAGGAGCCTAAAACGATGGATTGCATCCTAATAACCTCGCAACACAACGCCAAAATAGACCGAGATAATGGCAAGAACAAGATTAAGAGGAATAAGATAACGCACCATTAAGATAACATTTTCTTCCACTTCGATGTAGTTTTCTTCATCAAGCCCTTTTTGTGCTTTGATGTATTTAAAATACATATAGGTAAAATTAAAAGCGATAAATGTCCAAAGTGCCTCTTTTGTGTGTACCATAACATAGGTGGTGGGATTGCCACTTTTAAACCCTAAACCTAAGTGCATGAAAAGTGACGTTACAATAATAATCCCCATCATAGGAGCGGTAAAAAACATATACCGCCGAATCATCTTCATGCACGTTGTAAATTTAATTTTAATATCCGTGACATCCACTTCAACAGGCTGAATAATAAAGCGCATCACAAAAAGACTTCCAATGAGCAACGCAGAACTTACCACATGCAAAAAAACAATGATTCGACTGTAGTCACTAAAAATCTCAATGAAAAAATCACGCATCATTTAGCCTTGAAGTAATGCTTTTGCATATGCTAAAGCGGCATTCTTTGCCTCTTCGATTCTGGATGCATCTTTGCCACCCGCTTGTGCAAAATCATCACGTCCACCACCGCCTCCACCAACAATAGGGGCAATCTCTTTAATCCAAGCACCGGCTTTCACAGGCGCGTTTTTAACACCTGCAGCAATCATCACCTTATCATCTTTGGCTTGCAATAATAAAACCGCAACGGCTTCTTTTTCATTTTTCAAATCATCAATGCGCGCTTTAATATCTCCCGCACCTAAAATATCAACGATGAGCTCAACACCGTTTACATGGTAAGACTCAACCGCTTTTCCAGCCTGAGCATTCAGCGATTCGACTTCGCTTTTAAGCACTTTTATCTCTTCTTTCAAACGGTTAATGCCAATAAGAGGCTCTTTGTGTTTGATACTCTCTTTAATCGCTTCCATCTCAGCACGCAAGGTTTGTGCATATGCCAATGCAGCCCCTCCACAAATCGCTTCAATACGACGAACCCCTGCACTCACACCGCTTTCCTTTAAAATAAAGAAGCTTCCAATATTGGCAACATTTTCCACATGCGTTCCACCGCACAGCTCGATACTCGCGTCGCCAAAATTGACCACGCGCACCTCTGAGCCATATTTCTCACCAAAAAGAGCCATAGCGCCACTGGCTTTGGCTTCGTCAATCTTCATTAAACGTGTTTGTGAAGCAACGCCACTAGCAATGACACCATTGACAAATGCTTCAATTTTTGTAATTTCTTCAGAACTCAAAGCTTTTGGATGGGAGAAGTCAAAGCGAAGACGCTCTTTTTCAACCAAACTTCCAGCTTGGCTCACATGTTCTCCTAAAATTTTACGCAAGGCACTGTGAAGCAAGTGCGTTGCAGAGTGGTGCTTTTCAATTTCAAGACGAGACATATCCACACTGAGGCTCACCTCATCATTTACATGTAAAGGCTTTTCAAGTTCAACTAATGAAAGATTGAGGTCAAAAAATTTCTTGGTATCAAGCACTTTTCCATACCCTTCAATGCTACCCTCATCGCCACTTTGTCCACCGCTCATCGCATAAAATGGCGTTGTCTCAAACAATACCCAACCATTTTCTTCTAAACGCTGTACCTCTTTAAAGTTTTCGTCTAAAAGTGCTAGGACTTTTGATGTTACCTCTTTTTGGGTGTAGCCCACAAAGGTATTCAGTCCAAATTTTTCTAAAAGTGGTTTAAAATCACCCTGCGTTGCACTGTCTCCACTGCCTTTCCATGAGGCTTTTGAACGTGCCTTTTGCTCGCACATCAACGCTTCAAACTGTGCTTCATCCACACTCAAACTCTTTTCTCTGAGCATATCTGCTGTCAAGTCAAGGGGGAACCCATACGTATCATAAAGTTTAAACGCCACTTCACCGCTAAAAACCTCTTTAGTATTGAGTAGTTCTTTTTCAAACAGTTCAAGTCCTGAAGCAATGGTCGCAAAGAAGCTCTCTTCTTCATTTTTAATCTGTTCTGCCACAACCTCTTTTTTAGCCACAAGGTAGGGGTATTGTTTGCCCATAACATCACATAAAGTGTCCAATAGTTTATACATAAACGGCTCACGAAGGCCTAGCAAATACCCATGTCGTACCGCACGACGTAAAATACGACGCAACACATATCCTCGTCCTACGCGACCAAAGGTTGTGCCTTGCGCCACAAGAAAAGAAACGGCACGAATATGGTCTGCAATGACACGGTAACTAGCACCCGTTTTGTACACATACGGTTTGCCACAAAGCTCTGCAACCTTGCTCGTTAAAGGGACAAAAAGCGAAGAGTCATAGTTGCTAAATACCCCTTCTTTAACCGCTGTAACACGCTCCAATCCCATACCCGTATCAATCGAAGGTTTTGGAAGCTTGTGTAACACTCCTGCTTTATCGCGCTCATACTGCATAAAGACAAGATTCCAGATTTCTAAAAATCTATCGCCATCGCCTCCCATGTAATCTTCTGGGGTATTAAAATTTTCTTCGCCTTGGTCAATAAAAATTTCACTGCATGGTCCACACGGTCCTGTATCGCCCATTTGCCAGAAATTGTCTTTATCGCCAAAACGCATAATACGACTGGCATCAATGTGCTTTTGCCAAATCTCTTCTGCTTCATCATCGCTTTCATGCACCGTGACCCACAATTTTTCTTTGGGAAGTTTTAGCACTTCGGTCACAAATTCCCACGCATGAGAAATCGCATCTTCTTTAAAATAATCCCCAAAAGAAAAGTTCCCCAACATCTCAAAAAAGGTATGGTGACGTGCAGTGTAACCCACATTGTCAAGGTCATTGTGTTTTCCACCAGCCCTGATACACGTTTGACATGTCGTAGCACGTGGAGGGTTAGGTCTAGGCACTTCGCCCGTAAACACACTCTTAAAAGGAACCATGCCCGCATTGGCAAAAAGCAGTGTTGCATCTTCAGGTACAAGAGGAGAACTCTCCATTATCTTGTGACCTTTTTGCTCGAAAAACTTTAAAAACTCAGCTCTAACATCCATCATTTCATCCTAGTTTTCATTAAAAATTCTTCTATTTTAACTAAAAAATCTAAAGTATTTTATTAAAGTGTTGTGTACTACGATACCCAACGACCCACCATCCTAGAACCATAGTCATTGCTCCGATAAAACCGTTAAAGGTCAAAAGACAAAAAAGACCTAAGATCATCGCGAAAAGCCCTATCCAATAGTTCCGCAAAATGATACCAAAGAGACCAACGCTAAGCCCTAACATACCGATAATATTAAGATAAATAACTTTTCCAAGCAAGGCTCTTATTTGGCAGATGCTCAAAAGCGGATTTGCCGCACACACATCAATTAATGATTCTTTAACGTAGATATGCTCTTTTAACAAAACAAAAGCAATACCAAAGATAAGAAGAACAAGAAATGGTTGGATAAATCCTTTCATTTTCACTTTAAAACATGAAAGTGTTATTCCAAAGACGACTAAAGATGCACTCCAAAACAGAGCAACATTATTGCGTAAGCCCTCTTCCACTAAGACGGCAATGCCACACAACAAAAGAACTAGCCCACTCATACGTTCTAAAAGACCATTGGATTCTTTATCGCTTGCACCTAAAGAAAAACTCCCATAAACTAAGGCGATGATGCCTAAGATTCCAATATCAAAATTGTGGTAACGCCCATCAAATGCCATACCTAAAGCCATCACTAATGCTATACTGACCGCTAAGAGATGAAGAAAATCATGGACAGAAGCCTTATGGGTGTGGTCTTCTCTAAATACAGAAGCAATGGCTTTGGCAAGATTTCCACGTGGTACTTTTTCTTGTGTCACCAAAAAGAGAACCAACTTAACCCACAAGGCAAAGGCAACACTTAATGCAACCCATGCCCACACATACTCAAAAAGCGTACGCGATGTAAAAAGATAACTGTTTGCTTGCCACGTAAGAGCCACCGAACCACCAAAAAGCGTTAAAAGCATGAACGGAGGTTTTTGGCATTGGCACTCTTTTTGTTGCAGCATATAATAAGCGCCCACAAGGCTTAATAAAAAACTTCCTACAAACAACCACAGCGCATTTGGAAAATTGCTCACAAAGCCATGCAACACATGCTTATCATTTCTATCGGCATCAAACAATCCCCAATAACCCCCAACTGCACCTTCGCTCACGCGTTTCCACGGCTGATCAAACGCTTCAATAAAGTTGTACTTCCATCCTTGTTGTTCAGCGATTTTGACAAAACTACGGGTAAAAATCGCTTGATTGACAGCACTAGGCAATGCCCCTTCTCGCATGCGTCCAAAACTAGGCCAGCCTGTTTCTCCAATGACGATTTCTTTATTGGGAATTTTATGCTTCATCTCTTCGTAAACATTCTTTACATGTAAAAGGGCGCGTTCAACTTCGATGGGTTTATCTTCCCAATAGGGCAAGATATGGATAGTCACTCTATCAACAGAAGGCGCAACACTTGGGTGCTGATTCCAAAATTCCCACACATCGGCATACGTTATCTTCATCTGTGGCAAAGCTTGTTTGACTTCATTGATATAGCCAATCAACTGAGAAGCACTCACATCACGTCGCAACAAGGCTTCATTGCCCACAACCACCGTTTCAATGATATCAGCGTTTTCTTTCGCCAATGCCACCATCGCCGCAATCTCTTTGCGTGTCAATACAGGATCACTGCTCACCCAAGCACCTAGCCACATCTTTAAACCATGCTTACGCGCAAGCGCAGGAACCATCTCCAAACCTAACGTTGAGTAGGTACGAACACATCCTGTGTATTGCGCTAAAAGCGCTAAGTCTTGATCGATTTGTGCAGAAGAGAGTTTGAGGCCTTTATCAAAATCCATCGGCGATTCATTTTTGCCAAAAGGGGCATAGGAGAGACATTGAAGTTTAACATCGGGTTCAAGAGTAATAAGGTTTGAAGAGGGAATGGCTTGCCAAAACCAAAAAAGTCCCAACGTCATAAACATGACGATATAAAAGATGACTATTTTTATCTTATGATACATTCGCAAAACCTCCATGTGTAATGGAACAATTATACAAAAAGTGAGTTTAAGGCTTTACATGTAAAATATTAAGGGTAGACCATTTTCCTGCTCACTCCACCATCAATGACAAAATCGCTCCCCGTGATAAACCCATCATTGCGCTCTAATAAAAATGCAACCAGTTCAGCAATATCGCTAGGTCGTCCAACTCGTCCACTGGGGTGCCACGCGTGTTCATCTGGGCTTGGAATATAATTTTCATCCGTATTAATCCACCCAGGGCTGATAGCATTAACACTCACTTTTCCTGATAAAGAGATGGAGAGTGCGTGTGTTAGCGAAGCCAAACCTCCTTTAGAAGCACTGTACGCTTCCGTACCCGCCTCCGACATCATGGAGCGTGTCGATGCGATGTTGATAATATGCCCATGACTGGCACTCAAAAGTGGCGCAAACGCTTGAGAAAGCAAATAAGGTGCGCGAAGATTGACCGCAATGATTTTTTCCCACTCTTCAAGGACTTGTTCTCCAAGAGGTTTATTGGTAAAAACACCTGCATTGTTAATCAATCCATATAAGGAGCCTATCTTTGCTTGTATCGCTTCTATGGTTGATTTTATCTGCTTGCTATCACTCAAATCGCACTGAAAAAAATCTTTACAAAAATGGTGCTCAGGCATTTGTATATCTATGGCAATGAGATTGTATTTATGAGAAAGTGCTGTAGAAATGGCTCTACCTATGCCTTGAGATGCTCCTGTGATGACGATATTTTTCACACCGGGCTCCTTTGCTAAAAGTTATTTTTATAGGGTATCACAGAGTCACTTTAAAAACAAGATACACCTAAAAATGTTTTTACATGTAAAGGGGAAGAGCACTTTATCCTCGCAAAAGAATGATTGGAGTAAAATACGCGATATTTTAACCAAAGGCACTCTTATGCAAATCCCTTTTATCGACCTCAAATCACAATATGAAATGTACAAAGAAGAAATCAATAAAGAAGTTTTAGATGTCTTAAACTCTACTCAATTTATCATGGGTCCGCAGGTCACAAAGCTTGAAGAAAATCTAGCCCTTTACACAGGTGCAAAATACGCTTACGCATGTTCTAGCGGAACGGATGCACTTTTGCTAGCCCTTATGGCGATTGATATAGAACCGGGCGATGAAATTATCACAACTCCATTTACTTTTATTGCCACCGCTGAAACCATCGCGTTGCTCAAAGCAAAACCTGTTTTTGTCGACATTGATGAAACCACTTACAATATTGACCCAAAACTCATTGAAGCAAAAATCACACCTCGTACCAAAGCGATTATGCCTGTGGCACTTTACGGTCAATGTGCTGATATGGACGAAATTAATGCTATCGCGCAAAAACATAACCTCGTGGTCATTGAAGATGCGTGCCAAAGTTTTGGAGCGGAGTATAAAGGCAAAAAATCATGCAACCTAAGTCACATCGGCTGTACGAGCTTTTTCCCATCAAAACCCCTTGGATGTTATGGAGACGGTGGCGCTATCTTTTGTAGCGATGACGCACTCGCAGCCAAAATCAAATCGCTTCTCAACCACGGACAGGGCAAACGCTACGAACACAAATACATTGGCATCAACGGACGACTCGATGCCCTTCAAGCAGCCATTTTAAATGTCAAAATGAACCATTTTGATGCAGAAGTGGCAAAACGTATTGAAGTCGGCGAGCGTTACAGTGCGTTACTCAAAGATGCGGATGTGATTACACCTAAAATTATGAGTGATAGAAATTCGATGTACGCACAATACTCCATTCGTGTTAAAAACCGTGAAAGTATGATGCAAAAACTCAATGACAAAGGTGTACCAACCGCTGTTCACTACCCAATTCCTTTGCACCTCCAAGAAGCACTCGCTTATCTAGGATATAAAAAAGGTGATTTTCCTATCAGTGAGCAAGTAGGAACACAAATCATGAGTCTTCCAATGAGTCCGTTTTTAACCCAAGAACAACAAGATTTTGTTGTCAATGCAATCAAGGCGTAAACAATGGTCAAAGTAGCATTAATAGGACTAGGCTCTATGGGACAAAACCACTACCGCGTTTTAAAAAGCTTGCCCGAATTCAAACTTACAGCGCTGTGCGATATTCAACAAACAAAAGAGTACGATGAACCTTTTTATACAGATTTGGATGAGATGTTGGAAAAAGCCGATTTTGATGCGGCAGTCATTGTTGTTCCAACCTTTTTACACAAAAGTGTCGCCTTAAAATGCCTTGCAAAGGGGAAACATCTTTTTATTGAAAAACCTGTTGCCTCAAATTGCGATGAAGCCAAAGAGATTTTAGAAGCAGCTCAAAAAGCCAAAGCGAAAGTATGTGTTGGCTATATTGAACGTTTTAACCCTGTTGTTGATGCATTGATTAAAGAGTTGGATGGCAAAGAAATTTACAGTATTGGCATCACACGTGTTGGACCATTTCCTCCACGCATCGCAGACGTTGGCATTCTGACCGACCTCTCGGTACACGATATTGACTTAATTCGCTTTATCACCAAAGAAGAGATAGAACAAGTCTCTATTTACAAATCTCAAAAAATTCATAACCACCACGAAGACAATGCCATTCTCTCGTTTCGATTAAGTAATGAAATCGTTGCGAGTATCACCACAAACTGGCTCACCCCTTTTAGAAAACGAACCATTGAAGTCGCCACCAAAGAGGGCTATTATGAAGCAGATTTGATGGCGCAAGATTTGACAGAGTACTCAGAATACCAACGTAACAACTCTTATGTTATCCGTAAAATCATGCTTAAAAAAGAAGAACCCCTTGTGCGTGAACATAAAGCCTTCGCTGAGTTTATCGAAACTGGTGATAGAAGTGGGCTTAGCACCATTGAAGATAGCATGATTACACTTGATATCTCTTCACGAGGATAACGAGATGAAAAAAGCGCTCATACTTCTGAATATGGGAGGACCTAATAACCTAGATGAAGTGGGGCTTTTTTTACATAACATGTTTAATGACCCCAATATTATCACTGTTAAAAGTAACCTTTTACGACGATTCATTGCTTTTATGATTACCTCCACTCGTACCAAAAAAGCTAGGGCCAATTATGCAAAACTCGGAGGCAAATCACCACTGGTTGGCTATACACAACAACTCGTCGATAAACTACGCATTGCCCTTCCTTCTTACCATGTAAATTTTGCGATGCGCTACACACCTCCTTTTTGTGAAAGTGTGATTGCAGAGCTTATCGCAAAAGAGATTGAAGAGGTGGTGGTATTACCACTTTATCCACACTATTCTACCACCACCACAAAATCCTCTGTTGAAGATTTTGAAGACGTCGCTAAAGCTTTGGGCTACAAAGGCTCGCTTCGTGTGATAGAACGATTTTATGACAACGAAGCGTATAATGCTCTGTTGGTTCAAAAAATCAAAGAAGCCCTAAAAGAGCATGATGCTTCTGCCTTAGAGCTCATCTTCTCCGCACACTCATTGCCACAGAAGATTGTCGATAAAGGCGACCCGTATCAAAAAGAGATAACATTACATGTAAAGCTTATTGAAGCATTATTAAATAAAGAAAATATCGCATTTAAAGCCGTCCATTTAGCCTATCAATCAAAGCTTGGTCCAGTTAAATGGCTAGAGCCTTCATTGGAAGAAACGTTAAAATCACTTGAAAATAAAAACGCACTGGTTGTGCCACTTTCGTTTACCATTGACAATTCTGAAACAGAATTTGAACTCAGTATGGAGTATGCAGAACTTGCGCATGAATTAGGCTTTGAGCGCTATTTGGTAGCGCGCTGTCCCAACGATGATGATGCGTTTGTTGCGTGTATTAAAAATTTAGTTTTGGACATCCACTGAAGGCGTTAAATACCCGTTTTCAACCAGTTTCTCAATCACTTGTTTGAAGACGGGAACGGCACTTTGTGAAGCAAAATAGGCTTTCTTTTTCTTCGCTTCACGTACTAAAACACCTATGGTGTAACGATTTTTCTGATCATTTGCAAACCCAAAGAAAGAGCTGTTATACACACTAACATATTCACCATCTTCAGCGATATGCGCCGTTCCAGTTTTTCCACCCACTTCCAAACCTTGCATTTTTGTTCCAACACCCGTACCTTCTTGTACTGTTTTAATCAATATTTTTTGAATACGTTTGGCGATACTAGGAGATACAATTTGGTGTTCAGGTGTTTTTTCAGGAAACATCTCTTGCCCTAAAGGCGAAACAAGCTTTTTGACAAGTATCGGTGTTACAATGCGTCCGTTATTATTAAATACCGTATACGCTTTAAGCACTTGCATAAAGGTTGCATTCATCCCATATCCATAGCCAACAGTGGCTTTATAAATAGGCGAGTTAAAGCGATTGAGTGCTGGGATGATGCCAGGATTTTCAAACGGTAAATCAACCCCGCTTCTGACTGAAAATCCAAAATCTTTGAGTCCTTGATAAAACTCAACCGCATCAAGCTTTTGCGCAATTTGTGCTGTTCCTACGTTGCTTGAGTGAACAATGACATCTTCTACGGTTGATTTGTCTTCTTTATGCGTATCTTTAATCACTTTCGTGCCAATCTTATAACTTCCGCCATAAAGGTTGACAATATCATAAGGATTGACTTTATTCGCTTTAAGCAAAAGCGCTAACGTAATCGGCTTCATAACAGAGCCTGGTTCATAAATATATTCTATCGCCGAGATATTCAAAGCCCCATAATCTTTTTTATCAATACTGTCAGGATTAAATCGATTGCTGGTTGCAAGGGCTAAAACCTCACCCGTTTCACTGTTAATGACACTGATTAAAATCTCTTTCGCATCTAAATTAATTTTTTGTGCATCAAGCATTTTTTCAATAATTTTTTGCATCTTGAGTGAAAGTGTTAAATGTACATCATACCCATCATAACGCCTTGAGGAAACACTGTTTCCATCTAAAATGATGGCATTTGAAATATCACGAGAACCTGAAACAAAAGCATCTTGGACAGAAGAGAGTTTATCTTCATAAAAACGCTCTATCCCCTTTACCCCTGTGGTTTTAGTCACATTGTTTTGTTCTAATTTTTTGACATAACCCACAACAGGTGTTATGGCATCAACCGCAGGATAAAGTCTATCTTCCCCACTCTCAAGTACACTCAGTCCCCGTAAGAAAGCAACTCCCGTTTTAGGGTCTTCGTAGCTTCTAAAAACACCGAGCTTATACAACTTTCGAGAAAGTTCTTGTAAATATTTAGCACTTTTAGAATCAATGCGATACGATAAGACTGTACTACCTTGATTTGATTTTAACGTTGCTAAAATCTTAGCAGGTTCATCGCCACTGTATAATGTATATAGTTTAACAAAAAGGTCTATTTTTTTAGGGTCAATATTGCGGGTATCTACAATGGCTTTGTAGAGTTTTTGACTGGTTGCGATTTTAAAACCATCGGAACTGATAATATTTCCTCGAAGAGCATGGCTAACTTCACTGTGTTCAAGTCGTGGCAGCCTTCTATCAATCGTTGCCCAATAAAAAAGGGTTCCAAAAAAGACAAGAAAACCTAAGAGAACAACAAAGAAAAGGAAGAGGATTTTAATTTTTTTGGCGTCAGATTGTTCCATGGATGCTAAGAGATTATATCTGTGTCCTAGCAATCTCTTTATAAGCACTCAACGCTTTGTTACGAATTTCTAACATCATTTTCATATTTGTTTCAGCTTTATTAATCGCAATCGCAGCTTGGTGTAAATCTTTGACTTCTCCTGTAGCGATATCTGCCATCGCACGATCACCTTTAACTTGGATATCGTTCATCTCTTCAATAGAATCTTTTAATATTTTAGAAAAATCAGTGTTCGTTGCTTCATTTTTATCAGTGGCTTTTGTATTTAATGGGTTATTTAATGATGAAATTTTATCAATGCTACTAGGCATTTATTATCCTTTTAAAAGATCTATCGCACTTTGCGCAATGGATTTTGCACTTTGAAATGCTGAAACGTTTGCTTGATACGCACGTGTTGCTTCGATAAGATTAGACATTTCAATCACCGGATTGATATTAGGATACGCAACATATCCTTCCGTATTGGCATCAGGATGAGATGGGTCAAACTTATACTTAAACTCTCCCTCATCGCGCACAACCTTATCCACACTCACAGTCATTATAGCAGGATTGGCATTTTCTTGCAAGAATGGATCATCCAAGGGATTTTCGTATTCAAGCATATTATTGCCCTCAGCAATTTTTTGATTGAGTGTTTTTTCAAACTCTATGGCTTTAAAAACAACATCTTTACGCTGATACGGGCCACCTTCGCTCGTTCGTGTGGTATTTGCATTAGCAATATTGGAACTAATGATATCCATACGAAAACGCTGTGCGGAGAGTCCGTATCCACTGATGTCAAAACTACTCAGTTGTGCCATACCCTAATCCTTAAAGTTTTGATGATGCTTCAATGACACTTTTGAAAATCATGCCATTTTTTTGCAATGCCGATGTTAACGCATTAAACATCACTGCATTTTTACTAAGCTCTGAACTCTCAACATCTAAATCAACCGTATTTCCATCATTTCGAGCCATATGCCCATCACGTAAATAAAGGGTTGCTTTTGAGCTATCAAAGTCAGTGTATCCACTTAAATGTGAAGCATCTGTTTGTGCCATAGCCAATTTTGGGCTTGCACTCCCTCGCTCACCATAAATCTCTTTTGTTTGCTGAATGAGCATCGTTTCAAAATCAATATCTTTGGCTTTATAAAAAGGAGTGTCTATGTTAGCGATATTTCCTGAAATCAAATCTTGTCGTAGAGCGCGTGCATTTAAAGCTTGCTCTAATAAGGGTTTTGATTTACTGGTTTGAATATCCATCTCTTTAGACTCCTTCTTAATATAATGCTGATTATAAGCAATTTTTGTTCCAAATATTGGCTTACTCTGAAACTATTTTTTAATCTATTTTGAGGTAAAATCATAAAAAACCATAACAGATGTAAGATACTATGAGAACTGATAAAATCCTTTTTTCCCTTGCCGCATTAGCTATTGTTGTAGGCATTATTTTTTCATTGTCTTTGCCTGTATTTACCATACTCTTTTTTGATTATGCTGAATACCATTTTTTCTTACGCCAATTTGCCGTAGGAATGGTAGCTATAACGCTTATGTGGGCAATTTCTCAGCTGGACCCTGATAAATACCTGATTTATATTGGCTTTAGTGTCTTTTTAAGCTGTCTGCTTTTAATGGGGGTTATGCACTATCTTCCTGAGTCACTGGTTACTTCAGCAGGGGGTGCAAAACGTTGGATTAGGCTTCCTGGTTTTTCACTAGCCCCCGTTGAATTTTTTAAAATTGGCTTTGTCTATTTTCTTGCATGGAGTTTTGCACGAAAGCTCAATGAAAATAAAAAAACACTTAAAGAAGAAGTTAAACTCATCTTACCTTATATTGCAGTATTCGTCTTAGTGATTTATTTAATTGCCGTGATGCAAAATGACTTGGGACAGGTTATCGTTTTAGCACTAACACTTGCAGTTATGGCATTTTTTGCAGGAACGAGTTTACAACTTTTTATGCTCTCTATCCTAGGTTCACTGGTTGTTTTTTTAATTGCTATTTTTAGCTCAACACATCGTATTTTAAGAATCAAAACATGGTGGGCAACGATTCAAAATATGGTACTCTCGATGTTCCCTGAAAAAATCGCCACAGCTCTTAGGGTTGATGATGCTCCAGAACCTTATCAGATTTCCCACTCACTCAATGCCATTAAACACGGAGGTCTATTTGGTGAGGGCATCGGGAATGGTCTTTTTAAACTAGGTTATTTAAGTGAAGTTCACACCGACTTTGTTCTTGCTGGTATTGCAGAGGAGTTAGGTGCTATCGGTGTTATGTTCTTAGCACTTGTGATTCTT
Source organism: uncultured Sulfurospirillum sp. (assembly GCA_964441765.1). Lineage (GTDB taxonomy): Bacteria > Campylobacterota > Campylobacteria > Campylobacterales > Sulfurospirillaceae > Sulfurospirillum. Next base: position 3,221 of record CAYTVI010000013.1, on the reverse strand, counting down.
TTCATTGTTTACCGTATTTTTAAAATTGCCAGTCGTAGTATGAATAAAGTCTACTATCTTTTTTCACTGGGCATTGGATTGCTCATCGTCTTTTCGTTTTTAATGAATGCTTATGGAATTACATCTATTACCCCTATCAAAGGAATTTCTGTTCCCTTTATCAGTTATGGGGGAAGTTCAATTTTAGCGCTTTCTTTAGGAATAGGCATGGTCTTAATGATCAGTAAAAAGGTGAAATTATGATCGTCATCACAGGTGGTGGAACCGGTGGGCATTTAGTCATCGCAAAAGCTATCAAAGAAGAACTTTGCAAAAAAGGCATCAAGCCTCTTTATATTGGTTCTCAAGCAGGTCAAGATAAACAATGGTTTGAGCAAGACCATGACTTTGCACAAAAATACTTCTTAGAGAGTCGCGGCGTTGTTAATAAAAGAGGATTCAAAAAGCTCTTTACACTAGTACAAATCATTAAACTTGCTTTTACATGTAAAGCCCTTTTGAAACAGCATCGTATCAAAGCTGTTTTTTCCGTCGGTGGCTATTCTGCAGCACCCGCTTCTTTTGGTGCTTTATTGGCAGGTATTCCGTTATATATTCACGAGCAAAATGCCGTTACGGGAAAACTCAATGCTCTTTTAAAGCCATTTGCAAAAGCCTTCTTTAGCTCTTATGATTCAAAAGCTATTGTATGCGATTATCCTATCCGAGAACTCTTTTTTGAGTATCAGCGTATTCGTAAAGAGTTTAAAACGATTATCTTTCTAGGAGGAAGTCAAGGTGCTACGTTTATCAATAACCTTGCCATGCAACTAGCTCCTCTCTTGCATCAAAAAGGTATCAAAATCATTCACCAAACGGGTGCTAAAGATTTTTCATCACTCTTAGAGTTTTACACCAAAGCATCTATTCCTGCTGATGTTTTTGATTTTTCGACCACGATGCCACAAAAAATTTATGAAGCGGACATCGCCATTAGCCGAGCGGGAGCAAGTACACTATGGGAATTGTGTGCATCAGCCATCCCTACCCTTTTTATCCCCTTTCCTCATGCCGCAGCTAATCATCAATTTTTTAATGCAAAAACACTGGTTGATAAAGGCTTGGCACTGTTAGAGTCTCAGCGTCCAATGGAGTCACACTACCTTCTTGAAAGGCTTGAAAAACTTCCTCTGCAAGAAATATCTGAAAAGCTATCGAGTACGATTCACGCAGGCGGTGCAAAAACAATTGCAGACTATCTTCTATCTCACTTAAAGGAAAGCTAATGTTACCCAATCTTATTGTTCGCATCGCTACACGAGATGATGCGGGAGAAATTGCAAAATTCAATGTTCTATTTGCCAAAGAAACGGTTAATAAAAATCTCTCGTTAGCCCTAACAACCGAAGGCGTACACCAAGTCTTTGCCAAATTTAATAATGGCTTTTATATTATCGCCGAGGTGGATGGTCTTATTGTAGGTTTAACCATGATCACGCGAGAATGGAGTGATTGGAACAATGGAGCCTTTTATTGTATTCAGAGTATTTTTGTAATTCACACAGAGTATGAACAAGAGATTCACGACGCCATTTTTAATAAAGCAAAATCATTAGCAAAAGAGCACTATGATGTTTGTGGGGTGAGACTTTTTGTTCACAAAGATGACAAAGAGACACAAAAAACGTATGAAACACTAGGACTACAAAAAACAAAGTATCGAATTTTTGAAGAAATGTTTTAAACGAAGTGGTGCGCTCGAAGGGACTCGAACCCCTGACCGTTGGTACCGCAAACCAATGCTCTATCCATCTGAGCTACGAACGCACTTTATCAATTGAGGTCGGTATTGTACCCTATGTTTTATAAAATAAGTATTAAACGAAAAAGAGTTGACTATGCCCTTTCATTTTAGACATTCTTTACAGACTGCTTTTAGGAGTTCATGGATTATTTTAAAACTGGTTGTACCTATCTATATTTTAGCCGATGTCCTCTTTTATTACGATATTTTGCACTATATCACTTTCTTGTTTAGCCCTGTCGTTTCTTTACTAGGACTCCCATCTGAAGCAGCACTAGCAATCGTAAGCGGTCTTTTTCTGAATCTTTATGCTGCGATTGCCTTTGCCGCTCCAATTGGCTTAACTCCGCATCAATGGACAATTCTAGCTGTATTTCTAGGCATTGCTCACGCCTTGCTGGTCGAAACAGAAATTATGAAAAAACTTGGAATTTCACGTTTTTATTCCATTGCATTGCGCTTAAGTGTAGGGCTTTTGGTTGGCTATATCGTTTCCAAACTACCTTATACATGGTTTGACTCTCATACTATGTCAGAAACTACCTCACTTGAAAAAAATCATTTCGATTCTCTTTTTTCTTTACTACAGCATTCACTTTATTCCTCTCTTTGGCTTTGTATGCAAATTATTTTTCTTGTTTCTTTACTCATTTTCTTTTTAGATTTTTTAAAATCTTTACAATGGGTTCAAAAACACTCAGATAAAGTGAACAGTGGCTTTTCTATTACCGTTGGTGTTGTTTTAGGAATTACCTATGGTGCGGGTATTTTAATTGCAGAATATGAACGTGGTATTTTGAAGAAAAAAGAGATTCTTTTTATTGGAACATATTTGATGATATGTCATGCCATTATTGAAGACACCTTACTCTTTGTTATTTTTGGAGCAAATCCATGGATAATTGTAAGCTTTAGGCTCTTTTTTGCAACACTTTTTTCTTTTATAGTGGTTAAAGTCTGGAAAAGTGCTATTTGATTTCTTGATAATACACTTCGTCTAAAAGTTCCATAAAATGGTTTGGCTCCATATATCCTGCAAACTCATCAATCACTTTTAAATCTTTTGGAGACAAGATATACTGTGTCGGCAAATACTTTACATGTAAAGATTTTGGAAGTCTTGAATCATGATTCATAATCGTTACATGAACGTATGAGCGACTTATTTTTTGAATGTATGCTACATTATCAAAAATATTTTTTTTCATTTTAATGCAATAGGGGCAATAATCACTACTAATGCTGAGTAAAATTAATTTTTTTTCTTTTAATGCTTGTAAACGCTCTTTATCTAAAAAAGCATCTGCATAAGAAAAACTGTAAATAAAACTTAGCATCACAAAAAATTTAAGAAACATGGATTATCCTTTGAATTATCGATATAAGAGAAGGATATATAAATTGTAGGGTGAGTTAATAAAAGGTAAGAAGGTAAAAT
>CAYTVI010000012.1:31220-35526 GCA_964441765.1 uncultured Sulfurospirillum sp. | reverse complement strand
GTTTGAAACAGGTCCGTTTGCGGGGCTTTTAAAACCGTTCAAAGGCATTATTGACAGTATTGGCGACAACCCAGCATGGTTAGAGCGCACACTTTTCTTGTTTGCTGTTATCATTGGTATCTATACAGGCTTTTTACTCTCAGCGATGTACAGTTACCCGCTCTTTAATACACCATTGTTACCGATTCTTTTCCTTGCCTCTGGTCTTTCTTCAGGCGTAGCGGCATCGATTCTCTTTGGACTTTTGTTCTTCAAATCAGAGGTCAATGAGAAAAATGCGAAGTATCTTTTAGAGCTTGACCTACGTGTTGTGCCTATGGAACTCCTTCTTTTGTTTGCTCTGTTTGTGGGCATGTATTTCCAAGGTGGCGATAAAGCGTTTGTAGCAGTTCAAGCACTCACCACAGGTGTGTGGGCATGGGTCTTTTGGGTTGGCGTGATTGGTGTGGGTATTGCGACACCTTTACTCATTGCGGTGACAGCACTCAAGCACCATGCATACCGCGTGGGATACATCTTACTTAACTCACTGGTAGTGCTCATCGGTGTTGTTTTCTTGCGCCTTTATATCCTCTACGCAGGTCAAACCTTCGTTGGATAATCTCCATGAGTAAGCCTTTTTTTAAGAGGCTTACTCTTTTCTTCTTTTATCACAAACCGCCTTTACATGTAAAGTGTTTCATGCCATCATTTTTTTAGAAAAACAGCCTTATTATCGAACTTTAAAGTAAAATCAGACTACAATATCTAAAACAACAAGAGAGTTAATCTGTGGATAAAAATAAGGCTAGAAGGGACTTTTTAAAACTCGCTTCATTGAGTGCAACATCCGCACTGTGTTTGCCTGGGCGTTTGGAAGCTTTAGGGGAATATGCGCTTAAAGGCTCAGATAAATGGGTCAATACTGTGTGTGAAATGTGCTCAAGCAGATGCCTTATGAAAGCCCGTGTCATTGATGGTAAGGTCACTTTTTTAGAAGGCAATGTTTTTGCACCGATGATGGGAACATCCTTGTGTGCGAGAGGTATTGCAGGGACTTCTCAGTTGTACGATAAAGAACGCTTGATTAAACCTCTGTTACGTGTGGGAAAACGAGGAGAGAACCGCTGGCGTGAAGTGAGCTATGAAGAAGCAATCACTTTTGTTGCCAAGAAGATGAATGCGCTTAAAGCGCAGTATGGGGCGCAAAGCATTCTCTTTTCTTCAAAAACAGGTGAATCGTTTGAACACCTTCGTCATTTTGCTTATGCCTTTGGCTCTCCCAACACCTTCTCACATTGGAGTTCTTGTCCGATAGCAATTAAAACAGCCAGTGAACATACCTTTGGTGATGAGCTAAACCGTGATTATGCCAATGCTAAGTATATTTTGAATTTTGGGCATAATTTATTTGAGGGCATTGATATTGCCCTAACCAAACCACTTGCACACTTTGCCAACACTCCTCATAAAAAATTAGTCGTGTTAGAGCCTCGTTTTTCTGTGGTTGCAGGTAAAGCGCATGAGTGGTATCCTATTAAAGCGGGAAGTGATTTAGCCTTTGTTTTAAGCTTGTTGCATGTGTGGATACGTGATGGCAAATATGACCGTGAGTTTGTCAAAAAGTACACGATAGGCTTTGAACATTTGGTACGTTCAACCAAAGAGACAACGCCTTTGTGGCAAAAACAGTTTACGGGCATTGAGGCTGAGGTGGTTGAACGCATCGCGGATGAACTTTACCGTGCCGCACCTGCGTGTATTATTGACTGGGGGCATAAGGCAACAACGACAAAAGCAGAGTATCAACGCACACGTGCCATCTTAATCGCCAATGTTTTAATGGGCAATGTTGAAAAAGAAGGTGGTATTTACTTTGTCAAAGATGCGAAGTGGATTAACACGTTTGTAGGCAGTGACGTTGCTTTGGAGTTGGATGTTCCGTTTAAAACAAAAGCACCCAATATTCCCCGCATTGATGGCGCAGGAGAAGTGGGATTGCATCGTTTTATCTCTCCTAAACATGGGGTATTGCAAGCCATTCCTGATGCCATTTTGGAGCAAAAACCTTATCCTATCAAAGGATGGGTGATGACACGCCATAATCCTTTGATGAGTGTCGCACATCCTCAAAAGATGAAAGAAGCCCTAAATCATTTGGAATTGATTGTTGTCAATGATATCTATGCCAGTGAAACGGCGATGATGGCAGATGTCATTTTCCCTGAAGCGACCTATTTGGAGCGTGATGAGGGCATCGTAGAGATATCCGATAAAAGCCCAATGTACACGATGCGCTCACGTGTGGTCGAACCCATAGGAGGAACACTTAGCCATGCTGAGTTGTTTCGCCAGTTGGCGTTACATGTAAAGTGCGATGAGGGTTATGCGTGGAAGAGTATGGAGAACTTTAGAGTAGCGCAAGTCAAAGGCGAAAGTGCTTTGATAGAGGAGCTTTGGAGCAAAGGTATTGTGCGCTCCCCCATACCTGAACTGTTGTGTTTGGAAAAAACGTTTGTGAATGATTTTTGTGAAAAATTTCCTCAAACAAAGCGTGAAAGAGATGATGAGGGTTATTTTGGTGGTGTTCTTAAAAAACTCTCAACACCTAGTGGAAAAATAGAGATTTTTTCTAAGATGGTCGAAGAAGCCTTTGCAGGTTATGGCGTACCACGCTTTGTGGATATGGATGTGAGTGAGGGGTATCCGTACATTTTTATTAGCGGAAAGAGTGCGGTACATACCAATGGACACACGCACAATGTGCCTTATCTGCATATGCTCATGTCTGAAAACCCTGTATGGATGCATCCAAGTACCGCTAAAGCACATGGGTTAAAGCAAGGTGAAAGCTGTTACCTTCAAAACGGTGTGGACAAGCTCAAAACAAAAGTCTTTATCACGGAGGGGATTCGTCCTGATACGCTTTTTGCGTACATGGGTTTTGGAACCGATTCGTTGCGCCTCACGCGAGCGCACGGAAAAGGTATTAATCCCTCAAAACTGCTTCCTTTACATGTAGCGCCTATTTGCGGTGCGATGGTCACGAATGTGGGTGTAAAAATTCTAAAAATAGGGGCGATACATGGATAAACAATACCGCCTCATTTACGACGAAAATCTTTGCATCGGCTGTCAAGCTTGTAATGTCGCCTGTCGTGTGGAAAACGGTGTGCCTGAGCATTTTTTTAGGCTTCAAGTGCGGGTTGAAACACAGGGGAGTTTTCCAGACCTTCGTATGCGATTTTCAAGGGTTGCGTGTGTAATGTGTGAACATGCACCGTGTGTGGATGTCTGTCCAACGCATGCCTCTTTTCAAACCAAAGATGGTTTAGTGCATATTGATGCGCGTACCTGTATCTCATGCAAATACTGCATTCTCGCGTGTCCGTATGAAGCACGCTTTGTCAATCCTATCACCAAAGCGGTGGATAAATGTGATTTTTGTTTTGGCTCTCGTGTTTCCAAAGCGTTAAATCCTGCGTGTGTGAGCGTTTGTCCAACTGAAGCCTTAAGTTTTGGCGATATGCGTGATAAACAAAGTGCCGTTTGGCTTAAGTCCCGTCACACCCTCTTACATTTTCCCAAAGCACATCTACGCACCTCTCCAAAAGTCGCGTTTGTTCCGCATAAAAGAGGAGAAATCGATGAGTAATATGTGGGGCAGTATGGCGCAGTACGATGCGATTCATTGGTCGTGGCCCATTGCGATGTATCTTTTTTTAGCAGGGATTAGTTCAGGTTCTATCATCGTCGCACTCTTGGTGAAGTGGAACAGACATGAAAGGGAGAATAGCTCGATTTGGGATGCGATGATTCGCTCAGGTGCGGCAGTAGCGACACTGAGTATTGTGCTAGGGTTATTTATTTTGGTGGTGGACTTGGGGAAACCCCTCTCTTTTTACTGGCTGTTTATTCGCTACAATTTTGAATCGGTCATGACACTAGGTGTTGTCTTTTTATTGATTTACACACCCACTGTTTTTGTGTTTATGTGTTTGGTTTTTGAGCAAAAAATCGTGAAATACCGTCTAAAGCTCTTAGAAGCGCTCATCAACGGGGTAAAAAGTTTTCATTCGTATGCCAAAAATATTGAGTATTTTCTCTTTGTTTTTGCTCTGTGTGTGGGTGCATACACGGGTTTTTTACTCTCATCTCTTTATACGATTCCGATGTGGAATAATCCTATTATTCCTATTTTATTTCTCACCTCAGGCATCTCTTCAGGCATTGCGGTCAATATCTTGGTGGGCATACTTTTTTTCAAAAGTACGTTAAATGAAGAGAGTATTAAATACCTTTTGGTGATGGATTTGCGGGTTATTTT
>CAYTVI010000012.1:22054-31120 GCA_964441765.1 uncultured Sulfurospirillum sp. | reverse complement strand
GTGATGTTGCTTCGTTGTTACATCATCTACGCAGGGCAAATTTATATGGGACACTAAGGTTAAAAAATGAAAATTTTATTGATGGAAGATGATTATAACTACAATGAGAGTATTAAAGAGTATTTAGAAAGCATTGGCTACGAAGTAGATGCTTTTTATGATGGCGAAAGTGCGCTTGATGCCATTATGCAAAAGTGTTATTATCTTTTGTTACTCGATGTCAAAGTGCCAAAACTAAGTGGTCATGAGCTGATTAAATGCATCAAAGAAGCTAAGGTTGTTACGCCCATTATTATTATCACTTCACTGACCGATATTGATAGTATTGCAATTGGGTATGAACTTGGGTGCAATGACTACTTGAAAAAACCTTTTGAACTTAAAGAGTTGGAGCTTCGGATTAAAGAGTTGGTTAAAAAGCATTATCAAACAAGTACAGAGGGGCAGTTTAAGATGGAGTGTGGCTGTGTGTTTAATTTCACCTCCGGAGAGCTTAAAAGAGGGGATGAACAGATACCTCTTACATCAAAAGAGCAAGAGTTGGTGCGCTTTTTGATTATGCGGAAAAATAGTTTTTGTGAGATCGAGAGTATTCGAGAAAACGTGTGGGAAGGTAAAGAGATCAGTTATGCGGATATTCGTATGTATATTCGTAAAATTAGGCTCAAAGCGGGTGAGGATTTCATCAAATCATCACGCGGATTAGGATACAAAATCGATGTTGTATGCTAAACAGCTTCTGTTTGTCATCATCTACACCATTGTCCTCATGGGGCTTTTTTGTGTCCCTAGCTACTTTGCACTCAGTAGCACTATTAGCGAAGAGAAGTATAAAGCGACGCAAGAAATTTTAGAGTGGATTGAGACAAAAGAGGCGGTCATTTTCTCCGAGGAGGGATTTAATGCGCCTAAGAGTGTGCGATTTAAAACCGCGATTTACGATGCTTTGCATCAAGAACTCTATTCGGATTTGATTCAGCCTCTCAAGCGGCTTGATTTTAAAGTAGATGTGGTTTATCCTTATTTGTACTATCAAAAAGAGGTAAAGCTTGGGCAAGATAAGCTTTATTATCTTGTGGTTGAGCTAAAGATTAACTACACCAAGATATTTTTCATCGCCACGATGCTTTTTTTTATTGTCCTTTTTTTGGTTTTTTTGATGAGTATGCTTTTTGTGAACACCAGCGTTTATCCCTATAAGAAAAAACAGCAATATATGAATGACTTTTTTAATGATGCGATGCATGAACTTAAAACGCCTTTGGGGGTTATCAATATCAATCTTGAATTGATGGCAAATTATGTGAGCGAGACAAAGCATATTCAACGCATCAAAGCCGCTACCAAGCAGATGCAGATGACGTATGAAGATGTGGAGTATTACATCAAAAATAAAAAAGTGCTCTACCGCAAAGAAGCGGTCAATCTCTCAGAGTATCTCTTGATGCGTATTCATTTTTTTGAGGACATTGCTCTTTCAAAATCCATCACGTTAGCGCATCGCATTGAAGAGGATTTGGTCGTGTATATTAACAAAGTTGAACTTCAGCGCATTTTGGATAACACGCTTTCTAATGCCATTAAATATTCTTATTTTGGAGGCTCTGTGACGATTGTTTTAGAGCGAAAAGATGAGAATAATTGTTTACTTAGCATTAAAGATGAGGGGCAGGGCATTAAAGATATTCATAAAGTATTACAGCGCTTTGAAAGAGAAGATGGTGTTCAAGGAGGATTTGGTTTGGGGCTTAATATCGTTCAAAATATCTGCAATAAAAATGATGTGGATTTGGAAGTGCGCTCCCTTGAAAACAAAGGCTCTACCTTTTTGTATCAATTTCATTTAGATAAGAAAAAGTGGTTAGATAGGGTTGATGGAGGAAAAGTATGAGAGATGTGAAGTTTTTTGTAGGTGTTGCAGTGATGCTTTTTTTAGGTGTTTTAATGCTCTTTTTGTACAATCAATCCATCGCCTATGAAGAAGAAGAGACCCGTAAAAAACATATTGATGCTCTTTTGTTGACCTTAGATAATAAAATAGAAGAGATTACCAAAGTTGCATTAACAAGTTCTGTCATGCTAGCACAAAATCCTTATGTGATGAAATGCTTGGAAGAGAAAAATCGCAATCTGTGTGTTGAAAGATTGCTAGAGATAAAACAAGCGATGAATGCGACGTCATTGTTTGAGAGTATCAAGTTTCACTTGCATACCAACGATTTTAAAAGTTTTGTGCGATTGTGGGATTATGATAACCCTGTTGAGGATGATTTGAGTGCCTTTCGAGGGGCATTTGAGAAGATAAAAAAGAGTAAAAAGCCTCAAAAAGGAATTGAAATAGGGCGCCATGGTATGTTTATTCGTGCGATTTCTCCTGTAATGAGAGGGTATGAGTATCTAGGCTCTATCGAGACAGCGGTAGGGTTTGAATCACTCAATGAGTATTTTAAAAAAGAGGGTATTGAGTTTTATGTCTTGATGAATAATGCACAAAAAAGTATCGCCAATGCGGTTGAGTATCCCCCTTCCCTTTCTTTGGATAATTATGCGATTATCAACCGACCTACCAACGGGCTCAATCTTGTAAAATCCATTAATCTACAAGGAACGGGGTATCTTAAACGAGGAGATCATTTTATCTTGCATGCGCCAATTATGGATATGAATGGTTTACATGTAGGCTTTTTTGTTTTAACATGGGCGGAGAGCTTATCCTTGCGATCGTTTAGATAATAGCGATTTTTTTACGCTCATTGGCCCTTATATAATCCATGCCCATGTAAAACTCCTTCATCATAGTCATAAAAAGATAGCTTCCAAACTCTGTGGTGGTGATGGAGTGTTTACTCTCTTTGATGGCTTGTGCAAGTTTGAGTAAAAAAAGTTCGGTGGAAAGTGCTTCTTCAATCGGTGTTCCAAAAAGTGTTTGGAAGCGTTTTTTGGAGAGTTTACCATTGAACAAATCCACCATCAAACGATAATACATCTGGCTGGTTCTTGGAAAAGAGCGTTGTTTAATCACAGCAGAGCGTTTGGTGGCGATAAGGGTGTTGTATTTATCCAGAGCAAATTCGTTGAGATAAAGGGTCTCTTTTAAAAAACTAAAGGAGCCTGAACCAATGCCCACATATTCTTCATTATCGATGATATACTCATCAATAATCTCTCCCTCATTTTTCGAATACGACCATCCGTGTTGCACAGGATAGGTTTTTTTAAGGCTCTCTTTGATGCGGTTGAAGTAGTGGTATTCGTTGCTCATGCTAAACTCACCCAGACTTTTTTTCAAGCTGTTTTTAACCATCGAAGAGGTCATGAGCGGATAAATGCTGGTTTGTTCTGGACTTAGGCTCTGCAACATCTCCAAATCACGAATCAAAGAGCTTTCACTTTGTGCGGGGAAGTTAAAGATTAAATCGACACTCGTAATGGGTAAAATCCCTAGCATCGCATTGATTTTTTCATAAATCACATCGCCTGAGCCAAATTTTTCATAACGTCCGATTTTTTTCAATAAAGCATCATCAAAACTTTGTACTCCAATGGAGAGTCTATCGACCAAGCCAACGAGCTTTTGAACGGTGTCTACTTTGATGTGATTAGGGTCGGTTTCACACGAAACATTTTCAATACTAAAGAGTTTTTTAGCCAACGTTATGGTAGCAATAAGCTCTTCTTCATCAATCAATGGCGTTCCTCCACCCACAACCAAATGATTAAAATCATACCCGAGCGCTTTTACATGTAACATCTCTTCACGAAGGCGTTTGAAGTAAGCCGATGAAGCTTCTTTGGTGTAAGTAAATTTGTTGAAAGAACAGTAGGGACAAAACATCGTGCAAAAGGGAACATGCATGTAAAGAAGGTATTTTTTATTTTCGGGTGGAGGTGGTAAGCCTTCATGGGTTTCATCTTTAACATCCAAATAATGCTTGGTATATTGCCCCATAAAATAGCTAGTCGCACTGGTAATTATTTTTTGTTTCGCAAGTTGCATTTTCACAATCCTTTAAAATACTGACGAAACTATAACGCTTGAGCGTAATTTTAATGTAAACAAAAGAGTATAATATGACTTTCAAGGCATTGTATCTCAAAGAAAAGGAAAAAAGTATGACACAAAAACGATGGGTAGTTATTTTGTTGATGGTAAGTTCTTTGTTTGCGGCAGATTTTGATTGGATGTCCGCTTTGAACACACGTTATCGCTCTGATAGTGCATTATTGCATTCAAATCTCAATGAACGTTTTAACGTAGGCGATGCTATTGTCTCTTCTGTTGTCAAAAGCGTTGCAAATCCTTCAGATGCCTATATGGTTCTAAAATTAGCAGAGATGAGTGGACTTGCACCTAAGAGTGTTTTGCAAAAATACGATGCGAGCAAAGATAAAGGTTGGGGTGCTATGGCACAAAGCTTAGGGATTAAGCCAGGAAGTGCTGAGTTTAAAGCGCTTAAAGCAGGGCATGATATGGATCGCTCTGGCAAAAGCTCTCATCAAAAGCATCAAGAAAAAAGCAATCAAAAAGAGTCAAAAAAAGATAAAGATGACAATGATAACGCAAAAGGCAAAGGTAAAAAAGCAGACTAATCGGTTATAATTACGAAAAACATTAAAGGAAAGATTTTTGATGAAAACTTATGCATGTGGGCATATTAACCCTGATTCTGATTCTGTGTGTTCAGCGATTTCACTCTCTTATTTGAAAACCAAGTTAGGTGAGCCTTGCACACCTGCACGTCAAGGTGAACTTAGTCCTGAAACAGAGTTTATTTTAAAAACATTTGGTCTTGAAGCCCCTGAGTTTAAAAATGATTTCTCAGGTCATAATCTTTACATTACCGATTATTCAGACCTTGCACAAGCTCCATACAACTTAAAAGAGACAAATATCTTAGGCATCGTTGACCACCATAAACTAGGTGATATTACGACATCTACACCGCTTGAGTGTTGGATTAGACCGGTAGGATGTACCTGTACGATCGTCAAAGAGATGTTTGACCACTATAAAATCGATATTCCAAAAGAAATTGCTGGTGCGATGATGCTTGCCATCTTAAGTGATACGGTTCTTTTTAAATCACCTACCTGCACCAAAGTTGATACCAAAGCAGTGAAAGAACTAGCGGTGATTGCGGGTGTGGAAGATTTTAAAGCATTGGGTATGGAGATGTTCTTAGTCAAATCTGCTGTTCAAGGAGCAAGTCCACGTTCATTGTTACTTCGAGATTACAAAGACTTTGACATGGGTGGCAATAAAATCGGTATCGGTCAGCTTGAAGTGGTGGATTTGAAAGTTTTCGATACGATGAAAGAGGCTTTATTTGCCGATATCAAAGCGTATAAAGCAGAGGGAAATCGTCACACGGTCATGTTGCTTTTAACGGACATTATGATTGAAGGCTCACAGTTTTTAGTGGTGAGTGATGATGAAAGTAAAATCGAAGCGGCATTTAACACCAAGCTTGTAAATCATGAAATGTGGGTTGAGGGCGTGCTCAGTCGTAAGAAACAAGTCATCCCTGTGATGGAAAAACAGTTTGCGTAAAGCGTCTCTTTGAGCACGATTTGCTTTAAAAAACGGTATCTTATTAGAAACCCAAAAGAGGTTATTGCACTTTTGTCAGTAGCCTCTTCTTCGATTAAAAAAAATATTATCTCACTTTATTTGGATAGTGCTTCTTCTTTAGGTGTCATCGCCTTTTGCTTTTCAACACACAAAGAATCTCTTGCATGCGAAGCGGCGATGGTTGAGTATATTGTCGTAGATGTCAGTGATGATAAACGGTATAAAAGACGTTATCTTGAACTCTTTGGCTTACCACAAAGTTATGATTTTGACATGGATGAGGTTTTCAATCGTTTGGATAAACTCGAAGGGCATAACTTTGAGCTTTTGTTTCATGGAGGCATGAGTAGCCAAAAAGTGTTAAAAGTGCTTTTGTATGATGCTTCTATAGGGCTTGAGCACGCCAGTCAAAACCTTCTCAAAGATACTCCCAACGCACGTGAAGAGATGGTGTGTCGGGTACAAGCACTGCGTGAGATTTTACACGTTGCATCTCATGTGTTTGATACGCTGATACTTGTGGGGTTAAAGGAGCGTTTTGAGGTTTTAGAGATGATTATTAAAGAGGAAGAATTAGAGACCATCAAAGCGTTAATTGCCACGAAGCCTTATCGTTTACTGCTTTTAGATGTGAGTTATGTGCTTTTTGAGGAGAGTGGTTTTTATGCAACCAAAGATATGCCCATCCTCTTTTTCGTGCGAAAATATCTTAAACGACACAAGTATAAACTGCTCAAAAAACTCAAAAAATCACTTTACATGTAAAGACTCAAATGCGACGAACAGGCTCGGAATTGGGTTTTCCAAAATAGTACCCTTGTGCTAAGTGCGCTCCATGTTGGTATGCATACGCAACTTCTTCTTCTCTTTCTACCCCCTCAGCTAAAACCAAGATATCGTTTTCGCGAGCAATGGACATAATCGCTTTAAAGATAGACTGGTTTGTGTCATTGGTGTCGATATGGTTCATAATTTCTCGGTCAATCTTAATGATATTGGGTAAAAGTTTGGCAAGCATATTTAAAGAGGAGTACCCACTGCCGACATCATCAAGCGCAACCATAAATCCCTCTGATTTATAGTAATCCAAAATCTTTTTGAGATGTCCAATATCACTAATGTGGTCACTCTCAATCACTTCAAAAATAATATTTTGTGGGTCAAAATCGAGCTGTTTTGCCCAGCGCACCGTTGAAGCCAAACAATGCTGTGGGTCGTAAATGGCAGTGGGGATAAAGTTGATAAAGACTTTAGATCGGATATTTTTGACCGCCGCTGTTTTTAAAGAGGTCTCTCGACACGCGCGGTCTAAATAAAAGAGCATATCGCCCTCTCGTGCCCATGTGAAAAGTTTATCAGGATAAATAAGCGAGCCATCATCTTCCACTCCTCTGGCTAAAGACTCATATCCATAAATCTCACGTGTATGCAAATCCACGATAGGTTGAAAATGAGTTGTCAGTGCGCCTTTGTCCATCAAAGTAGAGAGTCCTTGTGCGTTTAAAAGGTCTTTGTATTTTTCAATGCTTTTTGTTTCTCGAATTTTGGAAGGTGAAAAAGGGATTCCCGTGGGCAGAAAAAGAAAACTAATGGCTTTTTGCTCAACGGCATCAAAGAGGCGATTTTCCAATAACTGGACTAAAAATGTTTTAAAAGAGTCCACACTAATCCACAACGTGTGCCCGTCTTCAAAATTAAAAGAAAGCCCAAGCGTTTCACAGTAAAGAGAGCATTTGGTTGCCAACTCTGGAACGTCGCACGATACTAGGATATTGCCTGATTCTTGTGAAATAAAGGGGAGGGTTTGACAGCGAAGACAACTTTGAGCCGTGTACACAAAAACTCCTTACATGTAATGATTTAATGATAGCATGAAGAGGTGTTTTATTCATAGAACAAATATGTCATTTCATGTTCATTAACCAATAATTTGGGATATTTGGGTACAATGACGCACCTATTTTTAGAACAAGGACAAGACAATGAAAACATCATTACATGTAGGTATAGCACTGGGTGCCGCACTTTTATTGATGAGCGGATGTGCAACATCACAGCTTCAGACCAGTGCAAAAATGACACAAAGTGTCTTCGTAAATCCCGTAGCAAAAGAAAAACGTACCATTTTTGTCTCTATGAGAAACACCAGTGGTGTCGATGTGATGCTTGAACCTCGCGTGGCACAAACCCTTATTAATAAAGGCTATACAGTCGTAGATGACCCTGAAAAAGCAACCTATGTTTTGATGGCAAATATCCTCTACTGTAACAAAAAAAGTGAAAACAATGTCGGCAGTGGCGCGATGATGGGTGGTATGGCTGGAGCACTAGCAAACTCAGGCAGTAATGGTCGAAGTATGGCAGCTGCTGGACTTGCGGGTGCGGTTGTTGGTGGACTTATCGGAAAAGCAACGGAAGATAGCATCTACCAAATGCAAGTGGATATCGCTATTCGTGAAAAAGCCAAAGGCAAAGTCATGGCATCAACGGGTAATGTGGGCGGACAAGCTACGGTTAGAGATGGTCAAAAAAGTGGTTTTGCGAACAGCTTTGGCGGTCCTATCCGTGACAATGATGCCAGTGGAAAGCTAAACAGCAATACGTATTCAAGCAGTTCTCAATCATACGAGAGTGATTTTATAGAGCACCGAACGATGATGTTTGCAGAAGCGACGAAGATGGATTTGACACTTGATGAAGCGATTCCTGTGTTAGAGCAAAAAATCGCTCATCAAATTGCGGGTATATTTTAATTAACTTAGTAGGAAGTCTTTTGGAAGAGCAAAACAAACAGCAAAAAATCGTAGCGATGTTTGACGATATCGCAGGAACGTATGACACCGCAAATCGTGTTTTAAGTATGGGTATTGATATCCAATGGCGCAAGAAGGCGTGTGATGAGACGTTTGCACGTTACACAAAACCGATTGATTTAATTGTCGATGTGGCGTGTGGAACGGGCGACATGATGGGCTATTGGGCGAAGCAAGCCAAAAAAGCAGGGCGAGAGATTGGAAAAATTTTAGGTGTTGACCCCTCCGTTGGAATGACCGATGTAGGCAAGCAAAAATTCCCTGAATTTGAGTTTGTTATCTCTGAGGCTACCTCGTTGCCTTTAGCCAATGAGAGTGCCGATATTTTAAGTATCAGCTACGGTATTCGCAATGTGGTGCGTCGTCAAGAAGCGTTTGGTGAATTTGCTCGTGTTGTCAAACAAGGTGGCTACGTCGTCATTTTAGAATTTACCAAAGACGATAAAAAAGGTTTCTTTTTTGGCATCAAAGATTTTTATATGAATAAAATCTTGCCATTTTTAGGTGGACTGATTTCTAAAAACAAAGAGGCGTACGAGTATCTTCCCAATTCCATCGAGGGATTTTTAACCGCTTCCATGCTTCAAAAAGAGCTAGATGAGGCTGGGTTTGAAACCGAGTTTGTCAAAAGCTTTTCGATGGATATCTCGACATTGGTTATTGCCAAAAAACGCTAATGGC
>CAYTVI010000012.1:0-21954 GCA_964441765.1 uncultured Sulfurospirillum sp. | reverse complement strand
AGCGAGATGCTCTATGCGATTGACACAATGATGGAGCGTTATCATCATCTTTTTGGACGCTTGCTTCACTCAAAATCGCAAAATCTAGCGCATTTAAAACAGCTTTTTGCTAAACGCTCTATGGATGAAAAACTCTCCCTTTGGCGTAATGAAATTGCCATTTTAAAACGTCAATATGAGACGAAGATAGAGTTACTCCTTCGTGAAAAAGCACAACAGATAACATTTTTAAAAGAGCAAATCGATTTTCAGACCAAACACAATCTTTCCAAAAAAGAGCAACTTCTTAGCACCTATACCATCGCATTAAGCTCAAAAGAGCCAAGCCGTGAGCTCAAAGAGTGTTATGCGCAAGTGGTAAAATCGGGTAAAAAAATAGCATTGGAGAAAATCGAAATAGGTGAAGCATTTGAGCTTCAAACAGCTTCAGTGATTCTAAAAGCAAAAGCGTATGAAAAAAACGTGCTTTAAAGCGCATGCTTTTCTTTAAACGCTTCTGCCTCTTTGATAGCTTCGACAATCTTTGCTGAAAGAATAGGAAGTTCTTGGTATTTGACCCACAGTGTATCTTCGACAATATCGTGAATTTCCCCCGCAATTTCAACTGCTAAACGCTTAAGTCGGGCTAACTCTTTTTTAAGCTCTTTTTCATCCATGTGATAACTCCTATTTTGAAGTATCTTTAAGAGTGCAAAGAATGTTCCTTCGTCTTTACATGTAAAAAATCAGATAAAAAATATTTTATTACATCAAATTTTCACACATTAAGTCTTATTAAATTAAGAGCAAAGTACAATGAGGGTTAATATATCAAAAAACTCTTTTTACACATGTGGTGAGTGATTTATGAAATCTATCCGCTTTTATCTTTTAATTTTTCTTTCTTTTTGTCCTCCCCTCCTTTTTGCTGATGCTTCTGTGCTTTCTTTAACCCAGAGTGAACGTGCATGGCTTTTAACACATCCTACGATTCGCGTGGGGATGGATTCGGCGTATGCACCGTATGAGTGGCGTGATAAAAAGGGTCATTTTGTGGGGATGGCGGTCGATTATTTACGATTGATAGAGCAAAAATTAGGGGTTCGTTTTGAAATCGTTCAAGACAAATCTTGGCCTGAAGTCATTGAAATGGCAAAAAAAGGTGAAATCGATATGTTAACCAGTATCGTGCAAACCCCTGAACGCTTAAAATATTTTACCTTTTCAGCTCCCTACCGCAATACGCAAACGATGATCGTCGATAATGGACAAGGTGAATTTGTAGGTGACTTAAAACATTTAGCTTCAAAAAAAGTAGCCGTTGAAAAAGGGTATTTTATCCAAGAAATTCTTACAACACATTATCCAAATATCGAGCTTATTTTAGTCAATACCACCGCCGATGCATTGCGTTATGTCATGGAAGGCAAAGCCGATGCGTATGTGGGTGACATGAGTGCCATTGATTATGCGATGAAAGAAAATGATTTGGAAGGGCTTCGTTTTTCAGGGCAAACAGAGTTTTCCAGTGAGCATCGTTTTGCGTTTTCAAAATTGAGTCCGCAGGTGGCTTCGATTATTAACAAAGCCATGGCATCGATTAGCGAAGAAGAGAGCAATGCCATTTTTAACCGTTGGCTTGGTGTGCGCATCCATCAAGGCGTAAAAGTTCAAACGATTGTCATATATAGCACGTTTATCGCTATTTTAGCTCTGATTTTTGGGTACATGTATTATCGATTGCGACAAGAGATAAAACATCGAAAGGCTATGGAAACCTATTACCGTGAATTAACAGAAGATGTTTTAGATGTGATTTGGAGAACCGATAAAGAGTTGCGTATTACCTACATGAGCCCCTCTGATGAGCGTTTGCGAGGGTATAAGGCAGAAGAAGTAATAGGACGTCATGTGTTTGAAATGTTTACTCCAGAAGGCGTTGAAACACTTAAAAAACAGATGCAAAAAAGAGCAGAGTTAGATGCACAAGGAATTCCTACGGATTTTGCACGTTTTCAAATTCAACATGTGTGCAAAGATGGGAAATTGATTTGGGGTGAAATTCTCTCAAAACCTGAACGCAATAACAAAGGAGAAATCATCGGCTATCATGGCATCACCCGTGAGATGACCGAACAGAAGCTTTTACAAGAGCAGATTGAGCGATTAGCTTTTTACGATGCGCTTACAAAGCTTCCTAATCGTCTTTTATTGATGGAGCGCTTAAGCCAAGCACGCTTAAACAGCAAGCGGCAACACTATTTTAGTGCGGTGATGTTTCTTGATTTGGATAATTTTAAATCACTCAATGATACGTATGGGCACAGTGTAGGAGACTTGCTTTTATGTCAAGTGGCCGATAGATTAAAACAGTGTGTACGAGAAGTCGATACGGTAGCTCGTTTTGGCGGTGATGAGTTTGTTGTGGTTTTAAATACGTTGGATAAAGATAAAGAGACTTCTGCACAATATGCTCGAAGTGTGGCGGAGAAGATTAGTCAAAGCCTTTGCGCTCTTTACACTTTAAATGTTAAAAATGAAAATGTACAAGAGCATTATGTGGAACATCAGTGTACGGCAAGCATTGGTATCGTTATTTTTGATGCAAAAGAAGGCAGCGAGGATGATTTACTAAAATACGCCGACACCGCAATGTATCAAGCCAAAGAGGCGGGCAAAAATACCATTTGCCTGTGGGAGTATTAGGTGAAACCATCGGTACTGGTTGCACCAGG
Source organism: uncultured Sulfurospirillum sp. (assembly GCA_964441765.1). Classification (GTDB taxonomy): domain Bacteria; phylum Campylobacterota; class Campylobacteria; order Campylobacterales; family Sulfurospirillaceae; genus Sulfurospirillum. The sequence continues at coordinate 19,240 of CAYTVI010000012.1, read as the reverse complement.
GTTTGGAAACTCTGGTGCGGAGCATTGGCAGAGTCTTTGGGAGCTTTACAACCCTGAGTTTAAGCGTGTGCAACAGCGTGATTGGGAAAATCCTGTGTGCAAAGAGTGGGTCAGTGCTTTAGAAAAAGCTATTGAAGAGTCAGGCTCTGAAGTGATTATCGTTGCGCACAGTTTGGCGTGTTTGGTGGTGGCACATTGGGCGAGTAAAAAACACCACACTATTAAAGGAGCATTACTTGTCGCCCCTCCTCAAGTCTCGCGTGATTCTTTTCCAAAAAGTGCTTTAGGATTTGAAAATACACCTTTAATGCCTTTTGATTTTCCAAGCATTGTGGTAGCAAGTACCAACGATGTCTATGCCAGTATCGAGTATACTGGGCATCTCGCACAATCGTGGGGTAGTGAGTTTGTCAATGTTGGAGCCAAAGGGCATATCAACACCCAAAGCGCTTTAGGTTTTTGGGATGAGGGGTTTGCCCTTTTAGAAAAACTACGCCTACAGCGCTAAGTAGACTTGCTTTTTAGCTTCGTCTAAAAACGAAGCATGAAAGGAGTTGCGAGCCAGTTGTTTAAGCTCTGCTTCACTTACTTTCAAATGTTCTGCTATGGCTTCATAATTTGCATTTAAATACCCGCCAAAATAAGCAGGGTCATCGGAATTGAGTGTGACTAAGACGCCTTGACGTAAAAGTGTGAGAACATTGTGCTTCTCCATCGAAGCAACTGCTTTTAACTTTGTATTGGAGAGTGGGCAAACGGTGAGAGGAATCTGTTTGTCAATTAAAAATTTCACCAAATGCGCATCTTCATCACAGCGTATTCCATGGTCAATGCGCTTTACATGTAAAAGATTTATCGCTTCCCAAATGTACGAGCTATCGCCCTCTTCACCAGCATGGGCAACGACGTTATAACCCATGTTTCGTGCCTCTTCAAAGACTCTTTTAAATTTTGAGGGTGGATGTCCCACTTCACTCGAATCTAGCCCCACACCGATGATGAGCTCTTTAAAGGGCAAAGAAGCACGCAAAGTTTCAAACGCCTCTTCTTCACTTAAATGGCGTAAGAAGCACATGATTAAAAACGAGCTAATCCCAAGCTCTTTTTCCCCTTTTTGAAGTGCTTGGCTAATGCCTTTCACAACCGTTTCAAACGAAATTCCTCGCTTGGTGTGTGTTTGCGGGTCAAAAAAGATTTCGGTATGGAGAATATTTTGTGTTTTACATGTAAGCAAATATGCCCATGTCATATCAAAAAAATCAGATTTGGTGATAAGCACATTTGCTCCTGCGTAGTAGATATCTAAAAACGATTGCAAAGAGGTAAAGTTATACGCATTTCGTACCTCTTCAACGCTTTTATAGGGGAGCTTAATGTTATTTTTTTGCGCCAGTGCAAACATGAGTTCAGGCTCTAACGTCCCTTCGATGTGCACGTGAAGTTCTGCTTTTGGCAGTTGGTTGATAAATGCTTTCATAAAATTCCTTTGGAGGATAATAACGCTTCAATGCGCTCATTGGCTTTGATGATGCGCTCTTTAGCAATCGCGCCACGTTTAACTTGCATAAAAATGGTGTTGATAATCTCATCTGTGCGTGTGTAAGAGAGCTGGTTGCCAAAAAGCAAGATATCAATGCCTGAATTAATCGCTAGCGTCACAGCCTCTTGGAGCGTGTAGTAACGAGCAATCGCTTCCATCTGCAAATCATCACTGATAAGCACCCCTTGATAGCCCATTGTTTCACGCAACAGTTGGGTATTGGTCGCATAAGAGAGGGTTGCGGGGTAGGTTTTATCTAAGTTTGCATTAAACACATGCGCAGACATAATCATCTTCGCATGACCCGAAGCGATAAGCTTACGGTAAGGCTCTAGCTCAGAGGCATCCCATGTTTTTGTAACATCGACAAAGCCAAGATGAGAATCATTGAGTGATGAACCATGTCCTGGAAAATGTTTCAAAACGCTGATAACCCCTTGTCCTTTGAGCGCGTCGATAAACAGTTTCGCATAAGCACTCACCATATCGCTTGTTTTTCCATACGAGCGCTCTAAGCCTACAATGACACTGTTTTTTTCATTGCGTGCCAAATCGACCACGGGAGCAAAATTGCAATTAATGCCTTGTGTTGAAAGCATGAGAGCCATTTTTTCATACGCTGTTTTTGCAACGTGTTGTGGTTGGCGTGAGAGTGCAAAAGCTGAGGCTGTCTCTTCAAATCCATCGCGCGGTTTAAGCCGTGCCACACGACCTCCTTCTTGATCGATGGAGATAAGAAGTGGTTTTAAAGAGAAGTGTTTAAGCTGTTGTGTCAAACCTTGGAGTTGTTTTGGGGAGCGAATATTTTTAATACGTGTTTTGTCGGTGTAAAATCTATCAAATAAAATCACCCCACCCAAATGATATAAGCGCATTTCTTTAACAATCGTGCTGTTTTCATCAACACGCTCATCCTCAAAACCAACCACCAACATGCGCCCAATCATTTTTTTTAACGTATCATCTTCATCATTGGCATAAAGGGGCAGTGTGAGGCTAAAAAGTGTGATGAAAAGTAAGAGTATGTGAGGCAAAACTATCCTTTTAGGGCTATTATTTTAAATAGCCCATAAGATTAAAAATCGGTAATTGTGTACTACCTTCGAGTTTTTTCATCCATTTATCCACTTTGTCTGGCTTTTCCCATGAGGCATTTTGTACACCTGAGAGTTCTACGACTTTGGCTTTGGCTTCATTGAGCGAGCCTATCTCATCAATGAGTTTGGCGTTTAGTGCTTTGTGGGCGATGAAGACTTTGGCATTGGCAAATTCGTTGGGTTTGCTTGCGTCAAGTCCTCTTGCACTCGCAACATCACTCACAAATAAACCATACGCATCGTTGATAAGTTCTTTAAGCGCGCCACGTTCTTTATCGGTCCATTCACGGGTGAAGGTTCCCATCTGTTTGTACTCGCCTGCGGTGATGATTTGCTCTGAAATGCCTAGTTTTTTAGCCAGTTCTGCGACATTGGGTGCTTGGAAAAGGACACCGATGGAGCCTATGAACGCTCCTGGATTTGCGATGATATGATTTGCCCAGATGGAGGCGTAGTAACTTCCACTGGTCATACTTCCTGCAGCATATGCCACAACAGGCTTATGTTCAGCCAAACGCTTAATGGCTAAAGAGAGCTCAATCGAAGGAGCCAATGCACCTCCTGGGGAGTCTACATGTAAAAGTACCCCTTTGATGTGATTGTCTTTTTGTGCTTTTTCGATGTTTTCTAAAATTTCATCCACATTTAAAATCTCACCTTCGAGTTTGACAATGGCAAGGTTGGGTGCTGAGAGTTTGTCTTCTTCGAGCGAGCCAAAGATGAGGACGACAAGCAATAAAAAAAGCATCGCTTTGAAGTGGTTTTGGATGTAGCTAAGGATTGTTCCTGCCACAATAAACGGTTTTTTAATCAGATTAAACATGTCTTTCTCCATTGATAAAACTCATATGCACGTGGTGCGTCTGTAAAATAAGGTGTAAAGGTATGTCTTGAATGTCACACGGTTGTGGCAATGTGGCGACGATGATATCAGCACCCAAGCCTTTTTCTAAGCAACCCACTTTAAGATGAAGAGCGTTTGCGGCATTACATGTAACGCTTTTTAAAAGAGTAAGTGCTAGTGTGTCTAGCTGTGCATTGGCATGCATCATTAGGCTACTACGCATCTCATCCCAAAGGCTAAGAGAGATATTAGAACTTAGCCCATCCGTACCTAAGGTGAGGTTAATAGAGTGATTTTGAACTTTTTGCATATCAAGCACACCCACGCCTAAAAGCCTGTTTGAAACAGGACAATGTGTTAAGGTAGCGTCTTGTTTTGCCATCATGGTAAGTTCTTCTTCTGTCGCTTGAACCCCGTGAGTAAAGAGTGTCTTGTTGTGTGAAAAAAGTGCTAGATACTCTTTGGCTTCACAAAGCGGTTTGGCGTGTGGGTTGAACGCGTTAAAAAAGTTTTGAAAATCGCCACTTCCCTCATCCATCCATGCCCTCTCCGCTTGACTTTCCATGAAATGCGTTGAAACCACACAGCCCTCATCTCGCGCTTTTTGAAGCGCTTTTTTTGCTAAAATAGGGTGCGTTGAGTAAGGAGAATGAACGGAAATGGCAGGGATAAAAGTGTTACATGTAAAAGCACGACTCTCTTCAAAACGTGCACAAAAGTCAGCATACATGGCATCCACAGCACTAGGCACTGAGCCTAAAACTTCGTTAAAGTAGACTACACGTTGAGGTGTTTGCACACATGCTTCCAAATCCGCTCCAAAACTGCTAATAGCACCTAGGCTTGTTGTACCGCTTTTGAGCATCTCTTGGAGCTTAGAAGCGATAAGCTCTGTTGTCGCCAAAGCACTTAATGCTTCTCGGTGTTTGATGACCGATTGAAGCCATGGGATAAAATCACCGTAATGAAGTGTGCTTTGGTTAGCGCTAAATTCTAAGTGAACATGAACATTGATGAGACCGGGCAAGATAACACTGTTGGGTGGGGTTTGAATGAGCGTGGCATTGGGGTATTTTAAGCGTAAATCCTCACAACTTCCCACCTCTATAATGGTTTCATCAAACGCAACAGCTCCTTGTTCGATGATATCAAAAGAAGTGTTGCACGGTAACACAAAATCTGCAAGTAACAGTTTCAAATCAATCCTTTTTTAAAGTTCTTTTAAAATAACGAGAACGTATTACACGTTTTTGAAGCAAAGCTCCAAAAACTACGTTAACACTGAGTTCTCTTCGGCAGAGTGCCCAAGCACCAATGGTGCTTTTAGTTCTTGCAAAACTTGTTTTGCAAGAACTCTTTTGGCGTAATTGTATCGTAAAGTAAGTGTTGCTATAATAGAACAAAATTTTAAACAAAAGGTACACGATGAAAATTGTTGTGATTCAAGGTCCAAATCTTAATATGCTCGGTCACCGTGAGCAAAGTATTTACGGTGGTATGAAACTCGAAGAAATTCATGGTCAAATGGAAGCAGTTGCGAAACAAAATGGTTTTGAAATCGAATTTTTCCAATCAAACTTAGAAGGCGAAATCGTGGATCGTGTGCAAGAGTGTTTAGGCGATGCAGACGGTATCATCATCAACCCAGCGGCATACACACACTCTTCTATTGCGATTCGTGATGCACTAAGTGCGGTCAATCTTCCAGCGATTGAAGTACACATCAGCAATATTTACCGTCGTGAAGAGTTCCGTCAAAAAAGTATGACAGCGGCTGTTTGTACAGGCCAAATCAGTGGTTTTGGTCCTTTTGGTTACCACCTTGCGATGATTTCGATGATGCAAATGCTCGGCGAAATTGATGCCATTCGTAAAGCGCAAGCTGCACAAAACGCTCAAGCATAATTTTGAACTACATCTTAAGAGATGAAAATGCCGTATTTTTTGAATGCGGCTTTTCGTGTGATAATGCGGTTTTTTTAAAATTAGGCTCGGAAGCTTTTTTTATTACCGATGCACGTTACACCACCGAAGCTGGAGAATGCATTCATAATGCGTGTGTGTTAGAAGGCGATAGACGTGATTTGCTTAAAACAGCACGTCTTTTAATTCGTAAAAGTGGCATTAAAGCGTTGAGTTACAATCCAAGCGAATGGAGTGTAGATGCCTATGCACGCTTAAGCGATAAGCTTCGCATCACTTTTCATAAAAAACCCAATTTTTCGCAACAAAAGCGTATCATCAAACGTGAAGCTGAATTAGAGATTTTGAAAAAAGCAGCACTGTTTGGAAAAGACGCATTTCATCGCTTTGGAGAGTTTTTAAAGCACGATGGTTTGAGTATGGATGAAAAAATGGCGCACTTTGAGGCTGAAGCTATTTTCAAATACAAAGGACAGTTGGAGCTCAGCTTTTCTCCTATTGTTGCCTTTGGTGCAAATGCGGCAAAACCTCATGCCCTACCTTCCAACAAAGCACTTGAAAAAGGTGAATTGGTTTTATTGGATGCTGGAGTGAAATACGCACGTTACTGCTCCGATAGGACACGAACGGCTTATTATGATGAACAGTTCCATTTTGAAAAAGAGCAACAGTTCCATCACTCGTATCGCCAAAAAGTATATGACACCGTTCTTTTCGCACAAGAGGCTGCTTTAAAAGCAGTAAGAGTGGGTGTCAAAGCCAAAGAGATTGACAAAGCAGCACGTGATGTAATAGAAAAAGCAGGGTTTGGAAGCTATTTTATCCACTCTACAGGACACGGTGTAGGGCTTGATATCCATGAATTGCCCGTCATTGGTTCACGTTCAGAGAGTGTGATTGAAGAAAATATGGTCTTTACCATAGAGCCAGGCATCTACTTACCCGAACAAATGGGAGTAAGAATCGAAGATACGATTATTGTGCGCTCAAATGGTGCGGAGATTATGGGTTGAAGTTAGAGAGGATTCGTTTTTTCCCCTCACGCAAAGCCAAGTCACACACTTTTTTGCATAAAGCAGTGATTGGAGTGGGTGGAAATAAAGGGGACGTGAAGAAGCGTTTTGTAAAGCTTTATCGCTATTTTCAAAACGACAGACGTTTTCGTATTGTTCAGACATCATCTGTACTTAAAAATCCTCCTTTTGGATACCTTGAACAAGATGATTTTTATAATGCAATGATGACAGTACAAACCTCTTTACATGTAAATGCAATGCTTAAAGTGCTTTTACATGTGGAGAAAGTCTTTGGGCGCAAGCGGAGCTTTAAAAATGCACCAAGAACGCTTGATTTGGATATAATATTTTTTGACAATCTCAGGCGAAAACAAAAGCACATTAGCCTTCCTCACCCGCATTGGGAAGAGCGCTTATCGGTTATGATTCCACTTATGATGCTAAAACGTTAAAAAGGATAGAGGGGTGAAATTTCATACATTCAGTGGCGAAACACCAGCAGAAGCACTTAAAAAGGCGCAGCTTGAGTGTGGTGAAAACGCATTGGTGATTAGCACCAAGCAACTTCGCAAAAAAACCATTAGTACATCTGCCTTATACGAAGTTGTGGTTGCCGTAGAGGAAGATCAAACGCCACCTCCACCGCCTCCAAGACCCATACCTTCCGAAAATTTAAAATACAAAAGCGGAGAAGATGTCCTTTTTAGTCTCTCCGAAGCGGCAAAACAGATTTCTCAAATCGCTCAAGTTGCGGGAGAGCCTATGGGAACACGTTTTGATAAAAATGCCTCTAAGCCAGTCCCTAATGAAGGTTTAGGTGATATTAAAAATGAAATTAACAAGCTTGCCGATAAAATCAAACTCATCCAAGAGATGTTTTGGGAAGAAAAAGCACCACACCGTAATCATCTAGCTATTCCTTCAGAGTTTTCGGAAATTTATAAATTGGCAAAGACGAGTGGTATGGGCGAGGATCATTTAGAAAATATTATGAATCTGACCTTAGAGCATATGCCCTCACGTATGCGCAACAACTCAGAGACCATCAAGCGTTATTTTCAGGTTTTATTGCGAAAATTGATTCCTGTTCGTGTGGAAGCAGAACTTCCCAAAGGAACAAAACGTGTGATGATGTTTGTTGGACCAACGGGTGTTGGAAAAACAACCACAATTGCAAAGTTAGCAGCGCGTTATTCTTACATTCAAGAAAAGCGCTCAAAGGTGGGAATTATTACGCTTGATACGTATCGTATTGGTGCGGTTGAGCAGTTGTTTCAGTATGCGAAGATGATGCGCTTACCCATCGAAGATGTGGTGGAACCTAATGATTTTAACAATGCGCTCTCTTCGCTTGCACATTGCGATGTCATTTTGATTGATACGGTTGGTAGTTCACAATATGATAAAGAAAAGCTTTTAAAACTCAATAATTTTATTCAAAACAGCCATTTTCAAATCGATGTCAATTTAGTGTTAAGTGCAGGAAGTAAGCTAGAAGATTTGAAAGAGATTTATAAAAACTTCTCTTTTCTCAATATTGATACACTTATTTTTACCAAATTTGATGAAACGAAGGTTTTTGGAACGATTTTTTCTTTAATCTATGATACCGATAGACCGGTGAGTTACTTCTCCATTGGACAAGAAGTCCCTGATGATATCGTCCCCGCATCAAGTGATTTTTTAGTGGAGTGTATTCTTGAGGGTTTTGAGAAAAAAAGAGGTGAGCATGGAAACGCAAGCAAATAAGCTACAAGAGCTTGTAGGCTCAGGAAATGTCAAAACAAACAACCGTACCAAATACATCGCTATCACCAGTGGCAAAGGCGGTGTTGGGAAGAGTACGGTCAGTGCCAATATGGCAAATATCTTAGCGAATAATGGCTACAAAGTAGCACTTTTTGATGCTGATATTGGGTTGGCGAATCTAGATGTTATCCTAAATGTCAGAATCGATAAAAACATTTTACATGTACTCAAAGGCGAATGTTCGCTTTCTGATATTATTGTACCGATTAAGAAAAACTTGATTTTAATCCCTGGTGAAAGTGGTGATGAAATCTTGAAATATTCTGAACAATTTTTGTATGAGCGATTTTTTGAAGAGACAAAGATTTTAGATGAATTGGATTTTATGATTATTGATACAGGAGCTGGCATTGGGGAGCACATTCAGCTCTTTTTGGAAGCAGCTGATGAAGTCATCGTGGTAACCGTTCCAGACCCCGCTGCTATTACTGATGCGTATGCGACAATTAAAATCACCAGCAAATCGCAATCTTTTATTCATCTACTCCTTAATATGACTAAAAATGAAAAAGAGGCTCAACTTATTTTTGAGAAAATCAATAAAGTGGCACAAGCCAATATCGGAAATGGATTAAAACTCAATCTCATTGGAAAACTCCCTTCTGATAAAGTGGTTTCAACCAGTATTAAACAACGAACACTCTTCACCAATGATGCTCCAAACTCACTGGCATCACTTGATATGAAGCGCATCGTCAATAATCTGGTCTATAAAATGGAACGAAAAGTGCTTAAAAATGATACAAGTAAGAGCTTTGGAAGCTTCTTTAAGCGTATTATTGAGCAATTTTAGGTACATTTAGACTAAAGGTATGGCATGGTCAAATCAGAGAATTTTATCTATTTTTTTACCATTTGTGGCTTCTTTATAGGGCTTATTTTTTCGATTTTAAATTTTAATGAGCCTGAGGAAATTCTCTTTTATACCTTAGAAATCACACTGGCTTTTTATCTGATTATTCATGTGGCTGTGATGAACTTTTTTGATTTGGATCGTATTGGTAAAATGGTCTTTAATAAGCAAGACCATGAGAGCATCGGAGAGTTCTTTATTCAAGAGTTAGATGCCAGAGAAAAAGTGATGGATAGTCTCTTGGGTAGCTTAGAAACAATGAATCAGCAGTATGAAAAGCTTATGAAAGGGCCAACGCAGAGTGATGAATCTTACGACAAACAAGCAGCGTAATCCTTACAGTCAAAATCTCAAAAAAGAACAAGATGAATTAGTCTTGCAGTATTTGCCTGCAGTGCGAGCTATGGCGTATCGTTTGCGTGAACGACTTCCTGCTTCTGTAGATGTCAATGATTTGATTTCTATTGGAACAGAAGAGATGATTAAACTTTCTCGTCGTTATGATAAAGAACAAAATGATTCATTTTGGGGATATGGTAAAAAAAGAGTCTATGGTTCGATGTTAGATTTTTTACGCTCTTTAGATACGATGAGTCGTTCTAACAGACGATTGATTAAATTGGTTGACCATGAAATTACAGCGTATTTGGGTGAACATGGGACGGAACCTGATGATGCCTATTTGGCAAACATCTTAGGCGAAGATATTGAAAAAATTGCAGAAGCACGTAATAGTGCAATGATTGTCTCGGTGATGTCTTTAAATGAACAAATTACGGTTTTATCATCCGAAGATACAGCACAAAAGGTTGAAAAAGACCAATTGATGGAAATTGTGCATCACATTCTCTCCACCTTTAATGAACGAGAACAGATGATTATTCAACTGTACTATTTTGAAGAGCTCAATCTCAAAGAGATTAGCAGTGTTCTTGATATCAGTGAATCGCGCATTTCACAAATCCATAAAAAATTGTTAGCCAAAATCAAAGAGCGTTTAGGAATGTACCATGGCTGATATTTTAAGTCAAGAAGAGATAGATGCCCTTTTAGAGGTTGTTGAAGAAGAAGGAGATGCTCCTTTAAGTGAGAAAGAAGGGAGCGATTCTAGGCAGATTATTCTTTATGACTTTAAACGTCCCAATCGTGTCTCGAAAGAACAACTTCGAGCAGTCAAAGGGATTCACGATAAGATGGCAAGGAACTTGGCATCTCAGGTATCTGCTATTATGCGAAGTATTGTTGAAATTCAACTCCACTCCGTTGATCAAATGACCTATGGTGAATTTTTGATGTCTTTGCCAAGCCCTACAAGCTTTAACGTTTTTTCTATCAAACCGCTTGATGGTAACTGTGTCATTGAAATCAACCCTTCCATTGCTTTTCCAATGATTGATAGACTTTTAGGTGGCATTGGAGAATCTTACGAAGCAACAAGGGAATTAACCGATATTGAGCTTAATTTGCTCGATGCAATTTTGCGTATTGTGATGCAACGTTTAAAAGAGGCATGGGCCCCGATTACCGATATGTATCCAACCGTAGAAACTAAAGAATCAAGTCCTAACGTTGTTCAGATTGTTTCACAAAATGAAATTGTTATTATGGTGGTTATGGAGATTATTATTGGAAATTCTAGCGGTATGATCAATCTTTGTTATCCTGTTATTTATCTTGAACCTATTTTATCGCGCCTTGCGAATCGTGATATTATGCTTGGGGAAACCAGTGCGAAAAAAAGCCGTAATAAAGAGCTTAATGCGCTCATTAGCCGTGCTGAAGTTTTCAATGAAGCTATTATCGGAAGAGCGGAGCTTAGTGTAGGTGAACTTTTGGATTTAAAAAAAGGGGATATCGTCCGCTTAGATCGTGCAGCAGATGATAAAGCCATTGTGATGATTGATAAAAAGGAGCTTTTTTTGGCTGAGATAGGATTACATCGTTTCAGAAAATCCATAAAAATAGAGAGCTTAGTGAGAACTGATAAAGATGAGATTAAGAGCGCATTAGAAAAACTAGAACAATTTAGAATCTCAAAAATCTCGTCATTTGATACACAGGGGTAAAACGTGGGAACATTTGTACAACTATTGCAACAAGAGATAGTCTCTACCATTGAAGGGCTTACGGGTATTGCTCCAAAAGTTGAACTAAATAAAGAAGAGAGTGGTGAGAGTAAAATCAAATTAGTACCTCCTTTAGCACGGCTTGATGTGAGTGTTGATGGTGATATGCACGGGCGTATGCGTGTAACCATTGCAACATCGATTGCTACAGCGATTGGCGATATGATGTTAGGTGGCGAGGGTGAAGAAAAAGAAGAGATGGACGATGAGGATTTGGATGCGATTAAAGAGGTCATCTCCAATATTCTAAGCTCTTTTTCTCGCTCTTTGGGTAGCCAGAAAAATATGCCAAAGCTCAATTTCACCATTGAAAAAGTTAATTACATTGATCCTAATAACGAGATTGATTTTAAAGGCTTTGAAAAGCTTTTTATTTACAACCTCTCTATCCATAACTCACACGATAACATTGCATTTGCGATTAATTCTGATTTGGTCTCAATCATCGGAGAAGAAGGTCAAGCAAGTTTTCAAAAAGTCGTTGAAGAGCAGGTTCAAGAAACAGTTAAAAAACCAGCTGTTTCGATGAGTCAAGAAGAACTCAGTAACATTGAACTGATCAAAGATGTCAAGCTTCCTATTCGTGTACGTATTGGCTCGAAAAAGATGCTTTTAAAAGATGTTTTAAGCATGGATATTGGCTCTGTCATTGAACTTGACCAATTAGCAAATGACCCACTGGAAATTTTAGTGGGGGATAAGGTGATTGCAATGGGTGAAGTGGTAATTGTTGATGGTAACTTTGGTGTTCAGATTGGAGAAATCGGTACAAAACGTGAACGCTTAGAAAAGCTACGGTAAATCGCATGCATCCTAAGCATATAAAAGATACTGAACGCTCCAATGAATGGAGTGTTCTTCGCATCATGTCTGATTTTGTCAAAGGCTTTGATGAGCTTCATGACTTAGGTCCTTCGGTTACTTTTTTTGGAAGCGCACGTTTTAAAAAAAATAATCCCTATTATAAAGATGCCGAACATTTAGCTTATCTGTTAGGTAAAAAGGGCTATTCCATAGTCACGGGAGGCTCTAAAGGGATTATGGAAGCTGCCAATAAAGGTGGATTTGAATCTAAAAATTGCCAATCTATAGGGCTTAACATTAATCTTCCCCATGAGCAAGCAGGCAACAAATACACTACCAAACATTTAACCTTTGACTATTTTTTTGTACGCAAAGTAATGCTCATTAAATACTCTTTAGCCTATGTTATTTTCCCTGGAGGTTTTGGAACATTAGATGAGTTGTTTGAAGCATTGACGCTAACACAAACGGGTAAAATCACGAAAATTAGTATTTTCTTGTATGGGAAAGAATATTGGGAAAAGCTCTATGATTTTATCCAAACAACTATGGTTAAGCATCATACGATTAGTAAACAAGATGTTGAGCTTATTATCTTAACCGATGATATGAATGAAATTATCACTCAAATTGATGAACGTTTAGTGATGTATCTTAATGAGCTTAAAGATGAAGGCTTAGATAGCAGTCATTACTATCGCCAAGCGATGGAATTTTTATCCAATCAAGAGTAAGTATGTTGCAAAAAGAGTACCTAAAATCTTTTATTTATAAACATGCTTTTTTATTTATTGCAATTATTCTTATTAGTTTTTCTCTCTATGAAATCAGTTTTTATATTTTTAAAACGTATCGTGCTTTTTTTAATTCTGACGCAGCAGTGGCTAATATTTTAGCCGAAGAGATTGTCATCTCTAAAACCCTTTTCCCAAGCCATTGGTGGTATGTCAATAACGATTTGTGGGTGTTTTATAAGCAAGCACTTGTCATCCCATGGGTGATTTTCGGAAAAAACAGTTATTTTGCCCATGCGTTTACAGTCTTTGTAGTGACACTGTTTATGGTCGTTATTGTTTATCGCTTTTTACGCTCTTTAATGCTCTCACGTGCAACCGCACTTATGGGTGGTGTGGTGGTTATTATTGGTTATTCTCCCATGTATTTACGAGAACTTTACGGCGAAGCAGCGTACACATGGTATTTTGTTTTTATGATTGCGTTTATGTTTATTTTTCGCAAACTCAGCCCTCATGTCATTAGTCGAAGTACACAGATTAAGGCATTTATCTTTTTTATGGTGTTACTGTATCTTCTTGTCGTCGCCAATCCTATTCGTTTTTTTGTCTATTATATCGTTCCTTTTATAGGTGCATTGGGCTTAGGTATCTATTTTTCAAGGGATTCTCTTAAAACCTTTAAAGGTGGAGTTAAACGTCTTTTATCGGTTAAAAAAGCGATTATTTTTGCTTTTGCTTGTTTGGTTATTGTTTTAGGAGGCATGACGCATATTTATTTATTGGAAGGATTACAGTCTGCAGGGGGAGCTAATAATGCAAAACTTATCCCTCTTGAAGAGCTACCTGTTCATGCCGCACATGCTTTTTTAGGACTTCTTAATTTTATAGGAGCAGAATGGAATAATGGCGTCAAAGCCTCTTCTTTGGAAGGTGCGATTTCGCTGATGAAATTCTTTCTTTATCCGTTTGTGTTAATCATCCCAGCCTTACATGTAAAAAGAGCTTTTTACCAAATGAGTTCCACTGAGCGCTTTTTTGTGCTTTTCTCTTACGTAGGGTTTGCGCTTATTTTTGTATTGTATGCGACAACAGGATTGCATGAACACGCATGGGCAGCACGCAATAATATCCGTTATATTTCGCCATTTCTTATGATGATATTGTTGTGTAATGTCATTATGTGGCGCTTTTTTTCGTTGTTTATGAAGTTGATTCTCTTGTTATCTTTCACTATTGCATTAGGGTTGTCATGGAACTATATCTCTCCAAAAGAGTGGCGTGGTATTGTGGATGAACGCATTGCTCTGGTTGAGGAACTTAAAAGCAGAGAACTGCATTTTGGATACGCAGAGTATTGGCATTCACATATTTATACGGTTTTTAGCAACGGAGAGGTGGATATTCGCCCGATTGAATTTAATGAAAAAGGTATCACTCTTTCTAAATGGCTCTCAAGCGACACGTGGTATCAAAAAAACACAACCGCAGGGAAAGTCTTTTTCATGGTTGAGCATAAAGATGTTGAAGAGTTTTATTATGGTATTAGTAAGGCGAATATGCCAGAACCAAATGAAGAGTTTCAATTTGGTATGTATACTATTTTTATTTTTGAAAAGAATCCACTCTACGTGCAACGAGCTAAAGTGAATCCTAGGAAGAAAAAGCGTATAATGCGGGTTCCCTAAATTATTGTAAAGGTGCATTATGGAGCCCATACACATCAGCGTCGTCTCTCCTATTTATGGGTGTAAAGCCTGTCTATTTGAACTCTATGAACGATTAGAGCGTACGCTATCAACGATTACACCACACTTTGAAATTATTTTAGTCAACGATGCATGTCCTCAAAACTCGTGGGAAGTCATTAGCCTTTTAGCACAAAAAGATAGACGTGTGAAAGGAATTAACCTTTCACGAAATTTTGGCCAGCATTATGCCATCACCGCAGGGCTTGACCATGCAAAAGGTGAATGGGTTGTTGTGATGGATTGTGATTTGCAGGATAGACCTGAGGAGATTTTAAAGCTTTATGCCAAAGCGATGGAAGGCTATGATGTAGTTTTTGGTAAGCGTGTGGAAAGACAAGATAGCTTTTTTAAACGTCTAGGTTCTAAAGTTTTTAACAGAGTTTTAGAATATTTTACCGATACAAAGCACGATAACAGTATTGCTAATTTTGGCATTTATGCCAAAAAAGTGATTCAAACCATCAACCAATATCGTGAGCATTGTCGTGACTTTTTACTGTTTGCTAAAATCGTGGGATTTAAAAAGAGTGAAATTGATATCGAACATGCTCCAAGGGCACATGGAGAGTCTTCGTATACGCTAACAAAATTGATTCGTCTTGCGATAGATTCGATTATTTCACATTCAAATAAGCCGTTGCGCTTGTGTATTCAATTTGGATTTTTGGTTGCTATGGTGAGTTTAGGTTTTGCTGCGTGGCTTATTCTTCGCTACTTTTTTTGGCATACGCCTACGGAAGGGTGGACGAGTTTGATGGTTTCCATGTTTTTTATGTTTGGGCTTCTCTTTGCAATGCTTGGCGTTGTGGGACTTTATATTGGTAAAATTTTTGATGAAGTGAAACAAAGACCACTTTATATTATTGGTGAAACGATAAATTTATGAAAAAAGTCGCTATTTTACAGTCAAATTATATTCCGTGGAAAGGCTATTTTGATATCATCGGAAGTGTGGATGCTTTTATCTTGTATGATGATATGCAGTACACCAAAAATGATTGGCGCAATCGCAACAAAATCAAAACCCAAAATGGCTTGCAGTGGTTAAGTATTCCTGTGCGTCAAGAGAGTCTTCACCAAAAAATCAATGAGACAAAAATAACAGATCCAAAATGGAATATAAACCATTGGCGAAGCATCTCGCAAAGCTATGCAAAAGCACCTTATTTTAAAGCCTATAAAGAGAGATTTGAAGCGCTATTTTTAGAGGCAAAAAGCGAATACATTAGCGATATCAATCGTCATTTTATTGAGGCTATAAATGCCATGCTAGGCATTACAACAAAAATTTATGATTCAAGAGAGTTTGTATTAGCCGAGGGTAAAAGTGAACGACTTTTAGCGCTTTGTCAAGAACTTGGAGCAACAACGTATCTTAGTGGACCAGCCGCATGTGATTATTTAGATGAAAAGATTTTTACAGAAGTGGGCATCAATGTTGAATGGATGGATTATAGTGGTTATAGAGAATATCATCAACTTTTCCCTCCCTTTGAGCATGGAGTGAGTGTAATCGATTTGATTTTAAACGAGGGCGAAAACGCCAAAAATTTTCTTAAAAGTAGTAAACAATGATACATTTTAATAAACCTCCCTTAACAGGTCATGAAGAAAAATACGTTTTAGAGGCGATGAAGAGTCTAAAAATTTCAGGGGACGGGCTTTTTAGCAAGCGATGTCAACAGTGGTTTGAACAAAGACTTCCGTGTCAAAAAACCTTGCTAACACCTTCATGTACCCATGCACTTGAGATGGCAGCGCTGTTGCTAGATATCAAAGAGGGCGATGAGGTGATTATGCCAAGTTACACCTTTGTAAGCACCGCAGATGCTTTTGCGCTTCGTGGTGCAAAAATCGTTTTTGTGGACGTAAAACCAGAGACGATGAATATCGACGAACGTCTCATCGAACAAGCAATTACGTCTAAAACACGTGCGATTGTTCCTGTGCATTATGCAGGGGTAGGGTGTGAGATGGATACGATTATGGAGATTGCTTCACGTCATAATCTCTTTGTGGTGGAAGACGCGGCTCAAGGCTTTGATGCGCACTATAAAGGCAAAGCGCTAGGTACGATTGGGCATTTGGGTGCGTTTAGTTTTCATGAAACAAAAAACATCACTAGCGGTGGAGAGGGAGGATTGCTCCTGATT
Source organism: uncultured Sulfurospirillum sp. (assembly GCA_964441765.1). GTDB lineage: Bacteria > Campylobacterota > Campylobacteria > Campylobacterales > Sulfurospirillaceae > Sulfurospirillum. Next base: position 2,590 of record CAYTVI010000012.1, on the reverse strand, counting down.
AACGATGAACGTTTTATGCATCGTGCGGAGATTATCCGTGAAAAAGGAACCAATCGAAGTCAGTTTTTTAGAGGTATGGTGGATAAATACAGTTGGGTGGATATTGGAAGTAGCTACTTACCTTGTGAGCTTCAAGCAGCGTATTTGTGGGGGCAGCTTGAGATGGCTGAGCAGATACAAGATGCACGTAAAAAAAATTGGAAGCACTATTATGAAATATTAACGCCCTTAGCAAAGCAAGGATTGATTGAACTACCTTTCATACCTGAGGGATGTGAACATAATGCGCACATGTTTTATCTGAAAGTAAAAGACCTAGAAACACGAACAGCACTTTTGGAGCGTTTTAAAGAGCTTTCCATTGGGGCGGTTTTTCACTATATTCCTTTGCATAGCGCACCCGCTGGATTGAAGTTTGGGCGTTTTGAAGGCAGTGATGTGTACACGACACAAGAGAGTGAGAGACTGTTACGTTTTCCCCTTTATTATGGTCTTACATGTAAAGAAATTGAAGAAGTTTGTGATGTTTTAATCCAATGGAGTAAAGAAAACTAATGGCACATTTATATATTTTTGGAACAATTTTTTTCACCGTTTATGGTCAATTGGTTATTAAATGGCGTATCCCTAATTATGGGCATTTACCTGAAGAGACGATGGCTAAAATGGTTTTTCTACTCAAACTTTTCTTAGACCCTTTTATTTTAAGTGGATTTGTCTCTGCGTTTGTTGCTTCTTTATGCTGGATGGCGGCGATGACGAAGTTTGAATTAAGCTACGCCTATCCCTTTATGGGATTAACCTTTGTGGTTGTTTTTGTCTCCTCTGTCTTTTTATTTTCAGAGAGTGTGACGCTCTACAAAGTCTTAGGGTTGGCTTTGATTGTTCTTGGCATTTTTATTTCAAGTCGCGCGTAAGAAGTAGAGAGATTCTACTTCTTTGGTGTGTTGATAATATCAAAAAGCTCTGAGGGAGATTTACCATTTTCTTTGCCAATCTTTTCGATGGTTTTATCTCTGCTCACTCCTTGAATATTTTTAGCATTGAGTTTTTCTACGATTTTTTCTACGTTCATTCCTGTCTTTTGAGCAAACTCTTCAAGGGTTGATAATTCGGCGTGTCCATAAGGTGACTTCTTCGCTTTTTTCTCCCATGAGCTTTTAACTTCATCTTCAAAATCTAAAAACTGCTCAAATGGCGTCCAATAATAGAGTGTTCCTAAGACAAAAAGTATATTGATACTTAGGGCGATTAAAAACTCTTTGGTCAAAAGAGAAAACGTACGTGTTTTATCTTTGAGGTAGGAAAAAAGCGGTTTCCAGTTAAGGTAAAGATGAAAAAGCATACCGACCAAAAAAAGCACCATAAACGTTACATGTAAATTGGTGTATTCTGTTTTATCAAGCCCCAAAAGCTTCCAATTTGTCCAATTCGCAACACGTCCTTTGGGTGCTATAAAAAGAATAATGCCTGTATAGCTCATAATAAAAAATGAAAATGTGATGGTGAGTGAAGTGAGTTTTCGCAAACTATTCATTGTTTTTCCTTTTTAAAAAGATAGTTTAGAATTATGACATGAGAGTGTTAAGGAAGTGTTAATAACGCAATGGTTTTTCTAGCAAAGAGTTTTTAAGTGGTTTTTGGTTAAAATCAGACACTTTTTATACAAGGATATAACGATGAGAGGCTATAAAGTCTTTGCAGGAACTTCTAACCCAGAGTTCGCCAAACGCGTGGCAAAACATCTCTCTTTGCCTCTTTCAGCGGCGGAGATTAAGACCTTTAGTGACGGTGAGATTAGTGTGCAAATCAGTGAGAGTGTACGAGGAAAAGATGTCTTTATCATCCAATCTACCTGTGCACCTGCTAATGTCAATTTGATGGAATTATTGATTTTAACAGATGCCCTACGTCGAAGTTCAGCCAGTACCATTACGGCAATTATGCCTTATTTTGGCTATGCTAGACAAGATAGAAAAGCAGCTCCTAGAGTTCCCATTACGGCTAAACTTGTTTCAAATATGATTCAAACAGCAGGCATTGACCGCGTTGTCACAATTGACTTACATGCAGGTCAGATTCAAGGTTTTTTTGATATTCCTGTGGATAACCTTTATGGTTCTATCATTTTTAATGATTACGTGAAAGCTAAAAACCTCAAAAATCCTATCATCGCAAGTCCAGATATCGGGGGCGTTGCACGTGCACGAAGTTTTGCCAAACTTTTAGGTGTGGACATGGTCATCGTGGATAAGCGTCGTGAAAAAGCCAATGAGTCTGAAGTGATGAACATCATCGGTGATGTAGCGGGCAAAGATGTGATTTTAGTGGATGATATGATTGACACTGCTGGGACGATTGTAAAAGCAGCAGAAGTCCTCAAGAAAAAAGGAGCAACCAGTGTCATGGCATGTTGTACGCATCCGGTTTTGAGTGGTCCTGCGTATGAGCGTATTGCCAAGGGTGATTTGGATGAACTTGTCGTGACCGATACGATTCCTCTTAAAGAGACCTGTGATAAAATCAAAGTCTTAAGTGTTGCTCCAGTGTTTGCTGAAGTGATTCGTCGTGTGTATCACAATGAAAGTGT
>CAYTVI010000011.1:30669-41334 GCA_964441765.1 uncultured Sulfurospirillum sp. | reverse complement strand
AAAAATCAATGGGTTTGGTGAGATAATCAACCAAAGAGAGTTTAATTGCCTCAAGTAAATAAGCTTTATCCGTGTATGCCGTGAGTAAGAAAATTTGGCATGCTTCATCTCTTTGACGTACCCATTTAACAAACTCTAAACCATTCATACCTGGAAGGTTGATGTCGCCGATGATAATGTCAGGCTGATGGCGTGCGTATGCTTCTATGGCTTCTTCCGCGCACGAGAGCGCTACAACATGGTCACTAAAGTAGCGCAACACTTTTGTGATGGTTTCTCGAATGGAAGCTTCATCTTCAATGTAGAGAATGTGGAGTGACTTGAGTGTTGTTTGGAGTGAAAAGCCTTGTTCTACATCGTAAGACATCATTGCTCCTTAAATCAAAAAATCTAACACCTCTATACTAGCACAGTTTAAAGGCAAAAATTAGGATTTTTTTAATACAGCCCTATCAGTTTCCACCATGAAAGTCCCACGATGATAAAGATGAGTTGGTGAAGGAAATTCATAAGAAACCCTGAACGCCACCACTGTGCCTTACTCAGATACCCTGAATCAAATAAGATAACACCACGTGCATGTGTATACGGGGTTAATGAACCATAAAGACTGCTTGAAAATCCGAGTAAAAGAGCAAGTGGATAGATAGGAATACCTAACGTAACTCCCACGCCTAAAAAAACACCATACAGTGCTGCAACTTGAGCGAGTGCGCTGGCAAAAAAGTAGTGAGTGTAGGTATAAATGGCATTTAAAACGACTAAAATAACTATCCAATGCATAGTGTTCATAAAACCAAGTGATTCTCCGATTAAAGAACCAAACCATGTGGTAAAGCCTAGTTTATGAAGAAACTCGGTCATCATCAAAAGGGCTGAAAGCCATATTAAAGTATCCCATGCTGCTTTTTCACTTTTGATATCATCCCAAGAAAAAACGCTTGTAATGATAAGGGCGCAAAGCCCTATAAGGGCAGTTGTTGTCGTATGAAGATTGAGTACAGTTCCAAAACTCCAAAGCAGTAACAAAGCTCCAAAAATAAAGACCATAATAAACTCATCACGTGACATGCGTCCCATCAGACGAAGCTGTTCACGTGCAAACAAGGAAGCTTCAGGGGTCTCTTTAATCTCGGGCTGTACGATAAAATAAAGAGCGATAGGAACAAAAAAAAGTGCGATAAGGGCAGGGCAGAGGGCGGCTAAAAACCATGTTCCCCAACTAAGCTCTACTCCAAAACCACTGGCAATTTTGACAATGAGGGGATTTGCGACGAAAGCCGTGATAAAGAGAGTTCCTGTGATATCATTGGCATGACTGATACAACTGATGAGATAAGCCCCAATTTTGTCGCGACTTTTTTCATACCCAAAAGAGTTAAAGTAGTGAGAAAGTGATTGGGTAATAGGATAAATAACCCCTCCACAACGAGCCGTACTACTTGGTGTTGCGGGTGATAAAATAAGGTCTGCAAAACATAAGGCATAAGCAAGCCCAAGTGTTTTTTTTCCAAAATAGTGAATGAGCCAAAGGGCGATTCTATTGCCAAGCCCTGTTTTAATAAAGCCTTTCGCAAGGAAAAACGCCACAACAATCAGCCAAATCAACTCATGATTAAACCCACTGAGCGCATCACTAATCGCTTTTTTTGAAGAGACAGCTCCCGCCGCAGAGCTGAGGGCAAAAACAGTAATGCTTAAAAGTCCAATCGCACCAAGAGGCATCACACTAAACATAATAGCCGTGATGGTGGATAAAAAGATAATCAACGTATGCCAGGAATGCAGTTCAATGGCTTGAGGCTTTATAAACCACGCAATAGAGGCAAGAAGCGCAATACACAACAGGGGAATTATTTTAACAGTGTCGCGCACGCAAACTCCTTACATGTAAAATGAGGTAGTGCCATTATAAGCAAAAAAAGTCGCTAATAAGCTTTTTTTTGTTTGTATGTTATGATAATCGCCATGAAGCATCTCTTTATATTAACCCTTTTACTATCGTTTTGTGCCATTGCTTTATGTGCAAATGCAGAAACTTTTTTAAATAAAAAAGAGTACGCCTATATGCAAGCAAAAGGTACATTGAAAGTCTATGTAGAGCCTGATATCTATTTTTACACCTACACGTACGATAATTATCTTAATGGGTATGCTATTCATTATTTGAGGTTACTTGCAAAAAAACTAGACATGGAACTTGAGTTTATAGATGGTCTTTCAAGGCAAGAAGCCAAAGAAAAACTTAGCTTAGGAGAACTGGATGTGGCGCTTTTTCCTATTTTTGAAGGAACGAGTGATAGCACTTTTCAGTTGAGCCTTTTCCCTGTAGGTGTGGTGCAACCAGCTCTTCTTATCCCCAAAATCTACCAACGTTCTCCTACGATAGAATCCTTTGAAAATATGCGCATGGTTGTGGTGAGAGGTGATGCGTTTGGGGCTATCATTAAAGAGAAAAATCCAGATGCTCAAATTGAAGTGGTAGAGACTTTATCGCAAGCCTTGACAAAAGTAGCCCAACAAGAAGTGGATGTTGCCATTGGTGTGCATGAACTGTTTCAAGCTCATTTAGAATCAAAAATGATACAATCCCTTCAAAGCGTTCCTCTGCGAAATCATGCTGATTTTCCAATGCTAAAGCTCTCTTTAGCGATGTCAAGTGAGAATATCCTATTGCTCTCCATCATCAACAAAGCGATGGCAGTTATCGAGTATAAAGAGCTTTTATTTGCTAGAAATCGTTTTTTTGCTACGAACACATTTCGCCAGACAAATATTTTAGCTCCTTTAAATGAAGAAGAGAAGTTTTTCCTCATGGGAAAACAAGTTCTCAATGTGTGTATTATCCCCAAAAGCTTACCTTATGGGGACATTATCAACAAAAGTTATCAAGGCTTAGGGGCACAGATGATACCTCTTTTAGAAAAAAGCCTTGATGTTCCCATTCAGCTTATACCCACACGAACACCACAAGAATCACGCCAAAAGCTCATAGAAAAAAAGTGTGATTTTATCAATCTTGATACACCGCACAAAGATACTGATGATAAAATGACGTTCACATCCTCTTTGCTCAATGTCCCTTTGGTGGTCATCACGCGTGATGATATCTCATATGTGGCACATTTTTCAGAGATTGTCGATAAATCGTTTGTCATTTTGCAAGACCACCCCATGCTGTTTTCCCTTAAAGAGATGTTTCCCTCTTTAAATCTTCACACGGTTACTTCAGAGATTGAGGGGCTTAAGTGTATTGAAGAGGGAAAAAATTATGGGTTTATTACCTCTAATTTTAGTGTTTCGCATCTGTTCCGCTCTCATATTGCAGATACTTTAAAAGTCTCAGCGCATCTTCCGCTTGAGATGCCTTTTAGCTTTTCGTTACTTGCGGAAAATAGTATTTTGCACACTATTTTGGAAAAAATGGCACAAAGTATGAAAGAAAATGAGATGCCAAAACTGGTGAAACAATGGATTCCAGAGCGTTATCCTAGAGGCTTTGACCATCATGTTATTTTACAATTAGTCTTCTTTTTTATTCTTTTTTGTGCGATTGCGTTTTACTTGTATCATGAAATGGTACTTAAAAATATTCGTTTAGAAGAGACCAAACAATCACTCGATACGCTCAACCATGAACTTGAATCACGCATCAAGCACGAGGTAGAATTGAGTCGAGAAAAAGATATGGTGATGTATAGGCAAAGTAGATTTGCAAGTATGGGCGAGATGATCGGCAACATCGCCCATCAATGGAGACAACCTCTGATGGAACTCTCCGCATTGCTGATGGATTTGCAAGCACGGATTCATTTTAGTACAAAGATATCTTCTTCTGATGTGGTTGAGACTATTACTTCGTCAAATCGTGTGATTCAGTTTATGTCACGCACCATTGATGATTTTCGTCACTTCTTTTCACCGCATAAAACGGTCAGTGTCTTTTGTATCAATGAGGTGGTGGATGAGGCGGTTAATATTATGAGTGCTTCCTTAACACATGCTAAAATAACACTCAATGTGCAAGCCCATGTGCATGCTTCTTTGGCGTATGGGCTTAAAAATGAGTATGCACAGGTCATCATTAATCTACTTTCTAATGCAAAAGATATTTTAATATCACGAGAAGTAAAAGAAGGAGAGATTACGATTGTGATTGATGAGATGAATGGGTACTCAAAAGTCTCTGTTATGGATAATGGAGGAGGGATACAGAATGAAGATTTTTCTCATATTTTTGAGCCATTTTTTACTAAAAATAAGGCAGAAGGAACGGGTATTGGGCTTTTTATGTCGCGTATGATTATTGAGAAAAATATGAAAGGTATCATCACTGCAGGTAATGTAGAAAATGGCGTAGCCTTTTGTATCACTGTTCCAAGTCCCCAAAAAAATCTTGACGATGCGCTTTAGCAACTTTCAAGCAACTTTTTTGGAGTACAGTAAATGTGAGAAGGTTATATTACAATGAAACGATTTACATGTAAGGAATCCTATGTCATTTACTTATAATCAGCGTATTGCACTTATTGCAGGGTTTCTCCTCACTTTTTTTCTTCTCATCTTTGGAAGTGTTACGTATTATAAAATGAACTCGTACCTTCATCAAGAGATTACAGCCAAGCAGATGAGCGTGATGAAGTCTCTTCAGATAGATATCAATAGCTGGATGCGTCCTTCCATGCGTTTGGTCGGGGAGCTTAAAAAAGAGTTAGAAGGCTATGACGTGTATCATAAAGAAGAGATTGTACCCCTTTTAGCACGGGCTAAAAAAAACATCAACTCTGTGCAAGTCTATTTTGGTTTGGAAGATGGACGTATGATGTATGATACTGGGAAAGAGCTTCGTATGGATTGGTATGACCCGCGCACACGACCTTGGTACATAAAAGGATTAGAAGCGGAAGATATTATTGTCTCAGACCCTTTTGTAGGTTTTGCCAGCAATCAATTTACCCTTACCATAATGGCTCCTATCGTCAAAGAGGGTAAAAAACAAGGGGTGGTGGCTGCTTCTTTTTATGTCAATAAACTCTACCGAAAAATTAAAGCATTGGCATTGGAAAATGGCTATGCTTTTATTGTGGATGCCGAGGGAAAAATCATCATGCATCCTGATAAAGCTATGGTTAATGTTAGTTTTCAAGAGTCTGCTCCTTTTGTGTTTGAGCAAATGCGCATACAAAAAGAGGGCATAAGCGAACATGTAACTTCAAAAGTAAAAGAACTTATCAGTTTTGGAGAGCTGCACAATGGTTGGTTCGCTGTTGTTGCATTGAAAAATGAGAGTGCGTATGCCTTTCGAGAAACCATGCTTAAGCTTTTTGGTGTCATGGGAGTATTAATGGTCATTTTAACCGTGATGATTTTACTCAAGGTGAGTTCAAAAACAGCTCAATAAATGCCAATACAACTGGAAATTTAAGCTTAATAGGTATAATCTTCGTACATCTTTCTTAAGAATAGGGGATTTTAACCGATGCAAATCACTATCCGAGGACTCACCAAAACCTATCAAACTGAGGGCAAAACACTTCGCGCTCTTGATAATGTCAATCTCACCATCGAAGCCAATACCATTTTTACGCTTCTTGGTCCTAGTGGCTGTGGAAAAACCACCTTGCTTCGCTCCATCGTAGGGCTTGAAAATCCAGATAGCGGAGAGATATGTATCGGTGATGAGATTGTTTTTTCGAGTGAAAAAAAGATTTATCTGCCACCTGAAAAGCGTGGACTTGGCATGGTGTTTCAAACCTATGCCATTTGGCCGCATATGGATGTTTTTAACAATGTGGCGTATCCTTTACAAAACCAAAATGTGTCCAAAGATGAAATTAAAAAACGTGTGGCGGAGACCTTAAAACTGGTGCAATTAGAAGGGTTTGAAAATCGTCCCGCAACCAAGCTTTCAGGAGGACAACAACAGCGTGTCGCCTTAGCACGCGCCCTCGTGGCAAAGCCAAAGGTTATTTTGTTTGATGAGCCTTTGAGCAATCTGGATGCGAAACTTCGTGAAGAGACACGTAAGGAACTTCGAGCCTTTTTAAGTGAGCTTGGCATTACGGCGATTTATGTGACACATGACCGCATCGAAGCATTAGCCCTTTCTGATACCATCGCAGTGATGCGTTCAGGTCAAATCATCGAAAAAGGAGCGCCACATAAAATCTACTTTAGTCCTGATTCTCAGTTTGTGGCGGATTTTATAGGACGTGCCAATTTACTCCAAGGTGAAATCTTTACATGTAGCGAAAAGTTTGCAACGGTAAAAACCGCTATTGGCGAGGTTGTTGCGCTCAATCCTCATGGTTTTACGCCAAAAGAGCATGTGATGGTGTGCGTGCGCCCTGAATTTATCAGACTATCGCATACGCACAATGAAAAAATGCAAAATGCTTTTAGTGGAAAAATGCAACATCTCGTCTTTATCGGTGAAGCGTACGAAGCGGACATCAAGATAGCCGATACGATGCTCACGACCACCGTATCGGCGCGAGAAGCGATTAAAGAGAGCGATGAAATGGCGATTTGCTTTGATGCTGAACACGCCTTTATTGTTTCACGTTAAGGAGCACTTATGCCACAACGTTCAGCCCTAACGCTCAATCTTGTCATTATCGTCGGTTTTCTCACCCTTTGTCCCGTGCTGATGCTCTTACTGGGCAGTTTTATGGAAGGCTTTGGTGAGTTTAACGGGCTAACGGTACAAAAGTATGTCACCGCCTACACAGACCCCGGTCTTCATGAGATGCTTTTAAACACGCTTATCTTTACCCTTGGTTCTGCGTTTGTTGCAACGACTTTAGCGCTTTTTTTAGCCTATATGAACACACGCACGAACATTCCTTTTAAGTTTGCGTTTAAAGTCATCTCCATTGTGCCGATGATGATACCGCACATCCTCTTTTGTGTGAGCTGGGCACTCTTACTCAACCCTAGCAATGGTATTTTAAACAAGCTTTTTATCGAGCTGTTTGGCTTAGAGGGAGCTCCGTTTAATATCTACTCTTTGTGGGGGATGATTATGGTGGAAGGCTTGTTGGATTTGCCTATTGCCTATCTTATCTTGGCACCTGCGATGCAATCCTTTGATGTCTCTTTAGAAGAATCCTCCAAAGTGTGTGGCGCGTCCAATTGGAAAACACTGCTTCGCATCACCTTACCCGTACTTCGCCCTGCCATTTTATCGGCGATTATTTTAGTGATTGTCCGCTCCCTTGCCTCTTTTGCGGCTCCCTCTGTTCTTGGGATTCCAGGACGCATTTATGTGCTTCCTACACACATTTATCGCATGATATCCACAGGGTTTTCTGCCGATTATGGGCAAGCCGCTGCCATTGGGATGAGCGCGTTAGCGGCGTCGATTGTGTTGATTTATCTTTACCGTTATTTAACCTCGGAGAGTGCGCGTTTTGTGACAGTTTCGGGGCGTGGGTTTAAGCCAAGTGTGGTTGATTTGAAACGTTATAAGTATCCACTGTTTTCTGTGGTTGCGTTGTTGTCCTTTGTTTTGATTGTTTTACCCGTTATTGTGCTCTTGTATGCCTCCTTTTTGCCTTACATCATGGTACCTTCTTTAAAAGCCTTTTCAATGATGAGTTTGCAAAATTGGAACGAGGTGTTAAGCGACCCTATCTCTTTGCTCTCTTTAAAAAATTCATTGATGTTAGGCATCGGTGGGGCGACTTTGGGTGTGATGCTCTCCATCTTAGTCGCCTACGTCATCGTCAAAGTGCGCACCAAACTCGCAGGTGTGCTAGAGAGCCTTAGCTTCCTCTCATTTTCTTTTCCAGGCATCGTTGTAGGTGTTGGTTTTATGTGGTTTTTCGTGCAAACACCGCTGTATGGAACCATCTGGGCACTTTTAATTGGCTACATTGCGACTTATCTGCCGTATGGCATTCGCCCGATGTCTAGTGCTTTTGTGCAAATCCATGCTTCTTTGGAGGAGTCTTCTCGGGTTTCAGGAGCGGGAGCATTTACGACGATGAAACGCATCGTGGTTCCTTTGCTTATCCCTGGTATTGTATCAGGTTGGATTTTGATGGCAACGATGTTTGTACGAGAACTGACCCTCTCAGTCGTACTCTCCCGTCCGGGTTCTGAGGTGTTAGCGGTGCAGATTTTACGTTTTTCAGAGGATGGGTTGTGGGGGCAACTCTCTGCTTTAGGGATTATGATGATAGTTATTTCTTCTAGTTTGGTGGTCATCGTCACGATGATTGGCAACCATTTTTCAGGTATGAATGTCAAAGGATAAACGATGTTTAAAAAATACACTTTATGGATGTTACCCTTTTTACTTTACAGTGCTGAGGTTGGCTCGTTCAATGTGAAGCGAGAACTTACCAGTACCAAACTACTTTTCCCTGATAAAGTCATCGTTCATGCCTTTGATGACCCCAAAGTCAAAGGGGTGACGTGTTATCTCTCTGTGGTTGAAACAGGAGGAGTGAAAGGCGCTGTTGGGCTTGCAGAAGACCCCAATCAAACCTCCATCGCGTGTCGTCAAACGGGTGAAATTGTCATGGGGAATATAGAACGAAGCAAAGAGGGCGAAGTGGTCTTTAGCGAAAAACAATCCCTCTTTTTTAAACACCTCAAAGTCAGACGCATCTACGATGAAGCCAAAAAAGTTATCTTGTACGTGGCATTTTCAGAACGCATCTTAGATGGAAGTTACGAAACGGGTATTTCGGCAATTCCGTTGTACAAGTAGTTACTTTTTATGTGCTTGATAATACGTCTTAAGTTTTTCTGGCGAAACCCCACACAGGTACAAAAAGCTTAAGATTCGGTTGCGAAGGGTGGTGTAAAAGATACCTTCTTTCTCCCATCTTCGCGCTGACGTTGTTACTTTAGCATCCAATAAGGTAATGGCAGTGCCTCTTTTTTTAAGACGCTTCATGATTTCGACATCTTCCATTAAGGGAATGGGAGCGTAACCGCCTATCTCTTTAAACAAGGATGCTTTGAAAAACTGCCCTTGGTCACCGTAAGGGATGGATGTAAACATTGTTCTTAGATTGGCGAATGTTTCGATGCATTTGAGCCCAAAATGCGTTGATTTAATCGCTAGACTAAACGAACCTGCTTCATAGTTTGTGCTCAGCTGCGCATCCCAATGCCGTGGCACAAGTGTGTCAGCGTGAAGAAAAAGCAGTATCTCACCCTCTGCCATGCGCGCACCTTCGTTCATTTGGCTGGCTCTTCCCTCAGGAGCAAAACCGATGCGTGCACGATTTACATGTAAAGATTTGACGGTGGTTTTCTCCAAAGTATCGACCACGATGACTTCAAAATCATCTCCTTTTGCGTTAGCATACAGAGTCTCTATGGTCTTTAAAAGCGTTTCATCTTCATGGTACACAGGAATAATCACACTGATGCGCTTGGTCGGATAAGAAGGCATATACGCTTTTAAATCTTCAAGTGTGTCGATGTCACGAAGTTTTTTACCCTCCGCGATGAGATGGGTTTTGAGGCGTGCTTTGGTTTGTTTAAAAACATTGTTTTGTGAATAATCAACCTCCTCAAAAGCTTCTTTGGTAAAGGTGTGCGCGTTAAAGCCGATGAGGTAGTAGCCTCCATCAAGTGTCGGGGAGAGGATGGCATCGTTGGCACTTAAGGCATTGAACGCATCGTCGATGATGCGAGCATTGATCTCTGGAATATCGGAGCCTACCAAAATGACTTTTTTATACCCTTTGGCAAAAAGATATTCAAACGCGTGCGCCATTTTTTCGCCCAAGGCTTCACCCTCTTGAAAAAAAAGCTTCTCTTCTTTTAGATAGGCAGGTAAGGGCAAGGTGATGTTGGGTGTATCGTAGGCGATAAAGCGCTCGGTAAACAAAGGTAAGGAGAGACTTAAGAGATGCTCCACAAAGCCTTCATAAAGCTCCATTGCTCTTTTATCACCGATGCGTTTGGCAAGACGTGTTTTGACTCTGCCTTCAATAGGCGCTTTGATAAAACAAATCAGGGCGTTTAAAGCCATTCGTGCTCCTTTAAAAGGCGTAGCATATCATGCATTTGCTTTACATGTAAATAATTTTCAACCAGACAGACCGCTAACGCTTCTACTTTTTGATACGCCTTTGCTTGGAGGTGGGAGGGCAGAGCAAGAAGCGGTTTTGCTTTAGCAGGAACCACCAAACGCCGATAAAGCTCCGCCCCACAAAAACCAGCACTTTGGGCTATGATGTGAGAAGGAACCTCGTTTACATGTAAACAAAAATGTTCCCAAACACTCAAAAGGGCTTCTTGCGTTTGCGCCTGTTTCTCTAGCATCAAGGCATGCAATTCGCCAAATAAAATATGCGCAAAAAGCACACCCATATCAAACCCTAAAGGTGCAAACAGCGAAAACTCCGCATCAATGACTTTGACATCATTTTCATGTATGAGCAGTGAGCCTGTGTGCAAATCCCCATGAATCAAACACTCTTTTACATATAAAAACACATCACGCAATGTGCGTATATTTTCTTCAAATAAAGCGCTTTTAAAAGAAGGTGTAAAAAAAGGAGGTAGGATGAGCGCTTCATGGTTTTTGATATGTGGAAAGACAAAGATATAATTTTCACTGATCTGTTTTAGCGTGGCATTTTCGTAAAAACCTTCTTTGAAAGAAGGTGGCGTGTTGGTGTAAAGAAGCGCTAAAAA
>CAYTVI010000011.1:19041-30569 GCA_964441765.1 uncultured Sulfurospirillum sp. | reverse complement strand
CGAAGGTAGGGTGGGGCGTATTTGAGAATAAAAGAAGTATGGTTACTGTCAAAGATTCGGTAGACAAAGTTAAGATTGCCATCACCTATCTCTTCTACATGGTAAGGTTCTTTTTTGAGCAAATGGAGTGGTATCATATGGTCTAAAACACGTTTTGTATTCATAAACACCGCTTTGATTTTTTTGCCTATTATAGCACAAGCAGTCAAGTTTTATTTACCGTAATTTAAGCGTTTATACCCTATTATTCTTCTCAACTCATGTAAAGGCTTAAGGTTTAAGCATACATCAGAAACTGAGTTCTACTTTCATTTTTTGATTCCCCCAACATTTACATGCAGTCATTTTACATAAGGAGAAATCCGTGAAAATTACGCATTTGGTTTTTGCTTCTCTTATCGCTTTTGTCCTCGTTTCCTGCGGTGGCAAAGTGAAAGAAAATCCTAAATACAACTACATTAGTGCTGAAGAGACGGCTGAGTTGATGCGAAAAGACGCTTCAAAACTCGTTCTTGTCGATATTCAAGAAAAGCCCGATTTTGAAGAAGAGCACTTAAAAGGAGCACTTGCAACTTACGCATATCCGGTTAAGACCGAAGATGAAAAAGCACGTTTGGCTGCGTTACTTCCTAGCATCTCACCTGAGCAAAAAGTGATTATCATCTGTCCTCGAGGTGGTGGAGGAGCCGATAGAGCGTATGATTTTTACCTTGAAAAAGGGGTGAAAAAAGAGCAACTTTTTACGCTTAAAGGTGGTCAATATGAGTGGCCAAGAGATAAAATCAAAGATGTATTAGCAAAATAAAGGAGAAAAAATGAAAATTTCTAAAGTGTTAGGTGCGGTTGCACTGAGCGTTATGGTAAAAGGTGCCTTGATGGCGAGTATTTTTGGAAGTAATTACAACTATATTTCCCCAGAGGAAACAGCAGAATTGATGCGTAAAGATGCTTCCAAAGTGGTTTTAGTCGATATCCAAGAAAAACCAGGTTTTGAAAAAGAACACCTCAAAGGTGCGGTTGCAACCTATGCGTATCCTGTGAAAAAGGATGATGAAAAAGCACGTTTAGAAGCACTCATCCCAACTTTTAAGCCTGACCAAAAAATCGTTATCGTCTGCCCAAGAGGCGGTGGAGGAGCAGACAGAGCGTACGATTTTTACCTCTCTAAAGGGGTGAAAAAAGAGCAACTCTTTACATTGACTAAAGGTCAAGAGGGTTGGCCACGTGAAAAAATCAGCGATGTACTTGAGAAATAATGCCTAAAAATCTCAAAACGGCGGTACTGCTTTTATCCAGTATCGCACTGCTTTTTTTTATTCCAACGGTGCGAGAAACCTTTATGGGGCTAATCTCACTTTTCCAAAGCTTAGATATTGAAGCGATTAAAGCCTATATTCTCTCCTTTGGTCTTTTAGCCCCTTTTGTTTCTTTTGCGTTGATGGTCTTTCAATCTATCCTTGCTCCCTTGCCAGCGTTTCTTATCACATTTGCAAATGCTGCATTATTTGGATGGGTGTATGGTGCATTGTTGTCGTGGAGCAGTGCGATGGTAGGAGCGCTTTTGTGTTTTTACATCGCAAAATTTTTAGGGCGAGAAGTCGTTGAAAAACTCACGTCAAAGATAGCCTTGAAAAGCGTCGATGCTTTTTTTGAGAAGCATGGGGTGTATGCTATTTTGATTGCGAGATTGCTTCCGTTTATCTCGTTTGATATCGTCAGTTATGCCGCTGGGCTTACACGTATGTCTTTGCGCTCTTTCTTAGTTGCAACAGGACTTGGGCAACTCCCCGCCACACTCATTTATTCGTACGCAGGAGAAATGCTTACAGGTGGAGCGAGGACCTTTGTGTATGGGCTTTTGATTTTATTTTCCGTGAGTGTTTTGGTTTATCTTATCAAGCGAGTGTACCGTGGAAACTAAGATAAAGAACTATGTAGAGAGTTGTGTTGATTGTAAGAGTTGCATGAAGGGCTGTCCGATGCTTTACGCTTTTACAAGCTCTCCTAAAACACTTTTAACCCACTTTAGCACCGAAAAACCAACACCTGCTATGGCATTTTCATGTGTGAGTTGTGGTTTGTGTGCGCACGTCTGCCCTAGTGACATTGACTTTGGAGATATCTTTAGCACATCTAAAAAAAACTATGCCACCGATAAAAGTATTTTGAAAAAGTATGGGTATGATGGGGTGCGTTTCCATCAAAAAAATAGTTTTTCAAAACACTTTTCGACTACGATGAAATTTTCCAAAGGAGAATACACACATATGGCGTTTATGCCAGGGTGTGCACTCTCTTCATATTCACCCAAACTGGTGCAAGATATTTTTGCCCATCTAAGGTCAATCCTTCCTGGCATTGGTATCATCCAACAATGCTGTGGCACACCCACACGCATGGTGGGCGATATGGCGCAGTTTGGGGTGTATCATGCGCAACTTGAAAATGATTTGGCGTCTATGGGCGCAACGACTGTGGTGAGCGCTTGCGAGAATTGTTACATGAGTATTAAAACCTATGCCCCACACATTGAAATTGTCTCGCTTTACACTATTCTTGCACAACATGGCATTCCCAAAGAGGCGATGAATGCTTTTGGCTCACATGAAAAAGTAGCATTGCATGACCCGTGCCCGACACGGTTTGAGCGCCATTTGCATGAAGATGTACGGACACTTTTAACGATGCTAAGACTACCTTACGAAGAGTTTAGATACAACCGTGAAAAAACGCTGTGTTGTGGAAGTGGTGGCATGTTGGAGCTCACCAATCCTGCTTTAGCAAAAGAGCAGATGAAAACAAGAGCTGAGCAGACGGCATGCGGGAGTATCGTGAGTTATTGCCAAAGCTGTGCTGAGTCGATGAGTCGCGGGGGGAAAAACGGCTTGCATTTGCTTGATTTTATCTTCAACGCCAAAGAAATTTCACATCAGCCTAAACAAGGTGTTGTGAAAAAATGGTACAATCGCTACCGCTCACGCAAACGCATCGAAGCGCTAAAGGATACGCCATAAAAAAGGTCGTTTTGTTTTTGCTTTTTGGGTTGGTGATGTTTTTCTTTTACCAAAGCGGGGTACTCTCTTACGAACAAGTGGAGCAAATACGCGCGTTTGTTCTTAGTTTTGGCATCTATGCTCCCCTTATTTTCATCCTTCTTTTTACACTCGCACCGCTCATTTTTTTTCCTGATGGAATTTTAGCGCTCTCGGGTGGGCTTATTTTTGGATTTTATATGGGAAGCGTTTACATCCTCATTGGAGCACTTTGCGGTGGGACTTTGTCGTTTTATCTCGCACGCTTTTATGGTCAAAAGATGCATGAAAGACTCTCAAACGAAAAGCTCATTACGTTTAAAAAAAGTGTCCAAAAGCATGGATTTGTAGTCATTTTACTGTTGCGCCTTGTGCCTTTGGTTCCCTTTAACATCATCAGCTATTCAGCAGGTTTTTCAGCCATTCGGTATCGTGATTTTTTCTTTGCAACGCTTTTGGGGATGAGTCCAGGGGTTTTGGTTTATGCTAACATCGGCGCACAATCTTTGGATGTGGGAAGTCAATCTTTTTACCTCTCACTTGCTCTTTTTGTGATGTTGATTGTGGTGTCGATGTTTCTTAAAAAAAGTGTTCAAAAAAGGCTTAAATCGTATGAAAAGTAAGTGGCAAAGACTCATTTATGAGAAACAAGCGATTTATGTTCACAAACACAGCGCAGATTGGTTTGTGCCAAATGCTGCCGCAGATGCACTTTTGCAACGTGATGATAAAAGTCCATTTTTAGCACGTATTAGCGCTCCAAACCCTGAAGTGTATACACCTCGTGCGCAAACGTCTCATGCTTTACATGAATTTTGGATACACCTCACCAACCGCTGTAATCTTACATGTAACCATTGTCTTTTTTCCTCTTCTCCGAGCGAAAAAGAAACCCTTAGCCTAAGCCACATCATTCCTTTTATCGATGAAGCCTATGCGCTAGGGGCACGACTTTTTGTTTTAAGTGGTGGAGAGCCTTTGGTGCACCTCGAGATTTTGCCTCTTTTGGAGCATCTTTTTGCTCTCAAAGGCGTAGAAGTTGTCATTCTTACCAATGGCATTTTGGTCGAAAAAATCTTTACATGTAAAGATTTTCCCAAAGAGCGGTTGCATTTTCAAATCAGCCTTGATGGGCTTCCCCATGAGCATGATGCACTTCGAGGCAAAGGCAATTTTGCCAAACTAGAAAAAAATCTTGCATGGCTTAAAACCAACGGATATGCGTTTTCACTCTCTCTTTGTTTACATCCTATCAATATTCAAAGTTTGGATGCCCTTTTAGATGAGGTAAAACGTCTGGGGGCGAGTCATCTACACTTTTTGTGGTATTTTGTAAAGGGTCGAGGCGAAAAAGAGATGATGCTACCTCTTGATACGCTTTTTGAAGCTTTAGTAAAAGCATATGAAAAAGCTGGACATTTAGGCATCGTCATTGATAATTTTGAAAGCCTTAAAACGCAGATTTTTGCACCTAAAGGCACAGTGCATGATGGCTCAAGTTCGGGGCGAAGTTCTATCGCTTTAGGCTATGATGGGCTGTTTTACCCCTCAGCGGCGATGGTGGGCGAAGAAGCGTTGGTGATGCAAGGAGAGAGCATCCAAAAAGCCTTGCAAAGTGAGGTCGCTTTGCGCATCGCTCACAGTAGCATCGTGCATCTTCACTCCCCGTTTCGTTTTTTACTCGGTGGAGGGGACTTAGACCATAGTTTTTCTCACGCAAAAAGCTTTATGGGAGATGACCCGTATGAGAAAGTGATGGAAAAGCTTGCTTTATGGCTAATCACGCAAGAAGCAAAGGCGTTTGAAAAGATACAAGAACCAGCACTTCTTTTAGAGATGGGCGATATCCTTTACAGTTGTGGCGCACATGAGGGGGTGGCACACACGCATGCCAATTGTCTGATAGCCACAGGAGAGAGTGCTTCACTTCGCATGGTGAAAAACTACTACCATGAAGCCGCCTTAGAGGATAAAAACGATATTTTAAATCCTGTGTGCTATGAAGAAGACTATATCGCGCATATTCCTGCGCATTTGCGGTTTCGAGGTTATGGGTGTGGAAGTCCTATCCTTGAAGCAAAGCTAATCCAAGGTGAGTCGATGTTGGACTTGGGTTCGGGTCGAGGGATAGAGTGTTTTATCGCTTCTAAGCTTGTGGGTAAAAGTGGCTTCGTTGAGGGTGTGGATATGTTAGACTCCATGCTTAAAATCGCGCGAGAAGGTGCCGATGCGGTAGCTAAAAATCTAGGCTATCACAACCTCTCTTTTACCAAAGGTTATTTAGAAGCCTTGCCCCAAAAAGATGAAAGTTTTGATGTGGTGACGTCTAATTGTGTGCTTAATCTTTCAACGCACAAACGAAAACTTTTTGCCCAAATATACCGTGTTTTAAAAGAAGGAGGACGTTTAGTGGTCTCCGATGTGGTGTGCGATGAAGAAGCCAGTAGCCTCATTCGCAACGATGCAAACTTAAGCGGTGAGTGCATCGCTGGGGCATTGACGCAAGCGCATCTTTTAGGACTGCTTCGCGAAAGTGGCTTTGTCGATGTAACGCTTTTAAAACGCTTTTTTTATCGTGAAGTCAAAGGGCATCTTTTTTATTCGTTGAGCTTTGTGGCGTATAAACCCAAAAATGAAGCATTGGTGAATGTGATGTACAAAGGCTTAGGGCAAAGCCTTGTGTTAGATGAAGGCGTAGTGCTTCACAAAGGTGTTAAAACATCTCTTCGTGCCTCTTTAGCCAAAGCCTTAGAATCTGAGCTGTTTATCTTTGATGAAAAAGGCGAGGTCAAAAATCAAACAGGGCAAAGTTGTGCATGTGCCATACCTCCTGAAACAAAACCAAAAGCGCTCTTTAGTCTAAAGCCAAAAAGCGTTGTCACCTCTTTTTCTCCAAAAAAAATGCACAACTGTATGGTGTGCCAAACGCCTTTGCATTACGGGGGCGAAGAGCAGAAAAAAGCGTGTTATTATTGTGCTGAGGTGAAGTCTACAAGCGTTACATGTAAAGAGGGACACTTTGTCTGCGATGCGTGTCATTCTAAAGAAGCTTTGGAAGTTATTGAGCATATCTGTACGATATCCACAGAAACCGATATGCTTAAACTTTTCAAACAAATTAGAGCACATCCAAGCATCCCCAAGCACGGACCCGAACACCACGCGATGGTGCCTGCCATCATCGTGACGTGCTATAAAAACAGCGGAGGAGAGGTTTCCAAAGATGCCCTTAAAACCGCACTTTCACGAGGGAGCGGGATTATCGGTGGGTCGTGTGGGTTTTTGGGTATGTGTGGCGCGGCAAGTGGTGTGGGCATCGGTTTTGCGGTGATTTTTCAATCTTCCCCTATCACCACGACTTCACGCGCGCGTGCCCAACAAGTGACCCACGCTGTTTTAGGCGAAATAGCAAAGTATGAAGCCGCACGTTGTTGTAACCGAGAAGTCTGGACAGCTTTGAGTATCGCCTCCAAACTCTCCGAAACGTTTTTACATGTAAAGCTTGAAGCTCTTACTGATTTTACATGCGACCAAAAGAAGTTTAATCAATATTGTTATGGGAAATTGTGCCCTATATTTTGAGATGGAGTCTAAAAAGGCTAAGAATTGACCAACTCAGCCTTAGGCTCTCCGATAAAATAGCCTTGCGAATAATCAATGCCTAATTCAATCACCTTTTCGTAAATCTCTTTGGAGCTGACAAATTCGGCGATGGTTTTGAGATGGCGTTTTTGCGCAAAGTCGATGATGGTGCGCACGACCTCTTCGCTGTCTTTATTCGAGGTGATGTTTTTAATCATCGAGCCATCAATCTTGATGTAATGAGGGCTTAGTTTGATGAGGTATTCAAAGTTTGAATACCCTGTGCCAAAGTCATCGATAGCGATTTTACAAGAAGCCTCTTTTGCTTTTTTGATAAACTCATACACAGGTTCAATCTTCTCGATACCTTCGCTTTCCACGACTTCATAGACCACTTTGCCTTTGTAGCGTTTGTCGCTCAGTTTAAAATCAAGCAATGCGTTGATTTCAACGGAGGTGATATCTTCCATCGTAAGGTTGATGGAAAACTCGCACTCTTCATCTTTAAATTTTTCAAAACTGTGCTCAATCACTTTTTTGGTGATGGAGAGATACTGTTTGGATTTTTTGGCAATGTGTAAAAACTTAAACGGTGAGACGACGGTTCCATCACTATCTATCATCCGCACTAAGGATTCGTATTTTTCGATTTTTCCTGTGTGGTTATTTAAGATAGGTTGGTAGTAACAGATGATTTTATCTTCTTTGAGTGCGGTTTTAAGCTTTTTGTTCCACTCCATATTGTGCTCGATTTCGGCTTCAATGCCAAGAGACCTATCGTAGATGAGGAAGTTGAGGTTGCGTTTTTTAAGCTCCGCTAGAATGATATCAGCACTTTGCATGATGGTCTCTTTGGGTTCAAAAGAGAGCGCAACACTAAGTTTGATAGAGATAGTCGCATCGTTAAAATGGTACTCAAACGCGTCTGATTTGCGCACAATACGTTCGATAAACTCTAAAAATGCATCATGAGGCATGGTGTCGCATAAAAGAACAAAACGATCACTCGTATAACGATAAACACGCGCTTGCTCACCACTGTAATTAAGAAGATTCTCGCCCAGTGTTTTTAAGATAAAATCCCCCATTTCATGCCCATAAAAATCGTTAATATTAGCAAAGCCATCGATGTCAAGGATGGCAAGAGCGGGAGTGGTGCTTTTGTGCAAATCTTGAATAAGCTTTGCACGATTACTAAGTGAGGTCAAAATATCAGTCAGAGCCAGTCTTTCAAGTTCTTGTTGTTTATTGTAAATCTCTGTGATGTCGTGGCGAACTGCAATAAATTCAACAATAGAACCTTTGATATCTAAGATAGGCTCAATGGTTGCATCAACCACGTAGTGTGTGCCATCTTTTTTTCGATTTTTTAAGATACCCTTCCATGTTTTTTTAGCTTTGATTGTCTTCCAAAGATTTTTAATAACAGCGCTTGGTGTGTCAGGATGGTATAAAACGGAGTGGGTTTTCCCAATAAGCTCTTCTAAACGATAACCACTGATAGCTAAGAAATTTTCATTGGCGTAAGTGATGACGCCATCAGGATTGGTTTTGGAGACGATGGAGCTATCATCGAGTACTTTTTGGTAGTGGTAAATGTCATTTAAACTGCTTTGTAAAGTCGCTTCATTGCGCTCTTTGGCTTCGAGCATATTGTTAAAAGCATGTGCTAACATCTTAATCTCTTCAACCCCTGTTTCGGATGCTTTAATATTTTCGCCTTCTTTGACTCTTTTGGCAACATCGATGAGGTTGTAGATGCTATCGGTTAGTTTTTTCACACTGATGTAGGTTAAAAGAAGTGTAAAAAACATAGAAATGATGATGGTGATGATAAATTCATGCTTGATAATATGCAAAGAAGTAGACCAGTGGTGGTGATTGATGCGGCTTCGTGCATAGCCTAAGAGTTCATTTTTGTAGATAATGGGCGCAGCCACTTCGATAAAGTGTTCATCATCATCGATTTCGTGGTGGATGATGTTTTGATAAGTTCTAGGTTGTTCTTTTAGTAAGGTTATACTGATATCATCGACGAGAAATTGTCCGACTTTGCTGGTGTCAGAATGGGCAAGCACTTTGCCACTGAGGTCATGGATGATTGCATAAATTTGGTCGTTGTAAAGATGCTGTGTGTCGACCGTTTCTTGCAAGCCTATAAAATCATTGGTTAAAAGCCAAGAAGTTGCGTTCATGGCAAGAGATTCGACACGACTGCGTGCTTGATTTTCACTCTCTTCGTCTAAAAATTGCTTTTGCTTTTGGATGATGTTAAATGCCATCAGCAAAAGGGACATTAAAATAAGAAAACTAATCCCTAAGATAAGTTGTCGTTTGATACTGTAATTCCAAAATCGAAGCCAAGAAAGAAGAAGTTTAATCATTGGTAAGCCTTATGGTTCTAACATCACGTTCAAATGCTTCTAAAAAGAGCCTCACAGGCTCATAGGTTTGGTTGTTGGCTGACTCAAAACGGCTAAGTTGCATTGCTTTTAAGATACTTTGTCCCTCAGGATGTGTGTGTAAGTTCAAAAGTAGGTTGCTGATTTGACGAACAAGCGCAGAATCTATACTTTTTTTAACCACAAGACCGTTATTTAAAAGGCTTGGTGTTTCCCACATCACTTTAAGCTCTTGTGCCACTTCGGGGCGTTCTTGGATAAAGCTTAACCAAGGAGAAGGCCATGTCGAAGAAGCCACTGATTTGCCCAGATAGACATTCATGATGGACGATTCTTGAGAGCCTACATAAAGACTTTCAATATCCTTGGTAATATTAAGTCCATGATCGTGTAAAAACCACTGAGGCATCATCGTTGCCGCCAAAGCAGTGGGCGCTGGAAAGCTCACTGCTTTTCCTTTTAAGTCAGAAACGTGTTGTATTGCAGAGTCTTTACGCACAAGAATGATGCCTCGAAAATTATGGTCATCGCCCATTTTTCCAAAGACAGCATAGCCGTGTTCCATTGATTTTAGCGTTTGATAAGGATTGGGAAGGGCAAAATCAAAATGAGATGAAAAGAGTTTGTTGTCAAATTCATCATAATTTTTAGAGGCTTCTAAACGAAAGAGTTTCTCTCCAAGGTGTGAATTGAGATAATCCATCAAAGGCTGATACACCTCAAAAAGTCGTTTAGGGTTGTGTAAGGGGTGAACACCAAAGATGTACTCTTGTCTGATAAGAGCAGGTGTGGAGGCATAGGTCGGAGTATAGGTATCTTTAGGGGTGTTGTTTTCACACCCCATAAAAAGAATAAGTGTTAGAAAAAGAAACTTCAAACGACTCATAGATGCTCTTTTACGTATCTTGATTAAATATCTTAGCGAAAAGACAATGTATGTGATGTACGTTTGGTTCTCTTTTTACATGTAAAGAGAAAAAAGGTAACATTTGCCTTAAGACTTTACTCTTTGATGGACTTCATTGGCAACATAAGAGACGTAATGCACGCATTTAGCGTTTTTACAATCCCTTCCGACAAATTTTTCTCCAGCATCTGCATCACTAAGAGAAAAGCCTAGAAGCTTTGTGCATTCATTGCTCTCAAAGCGCTTTTCAAATAAACGTGTCAGTTCTTGTACATCGCTGTAAAGTTCGCGTCTGTCATCTTCTTTAGTGGTTTTACCTTTGATTAAAGAAAGTGCCAAAATACCCCCACTCAAAGCCCCACACATACCATTGGTGCAGGAGAGTCCGCTCCCAAAGGCGGTTGCAATTTTAGGAATAAGGGGTGAAGAGATACCTTGTGCTGAAGCGATACTCATCAGCACGGCTTCTGCACAGGAAAAGCCTTCTAAAAAGTGGTTTGCCGCAACATTTCCAACACTATTTTCCATAAATGTTTCCTCTTTTGATTTGTTGTAATGATATTGTACCTTATTGTTGAGTTCTTGACTTAAGTCATAGATTGCTTTTGAGTAGAGTGATAAACTTCTTCTCGAAACCAATTTTTATAGGAGGTATCTATGTCGCTTTCAAGAAGAGACTTTCTCAAATCAACGGCTGCTGCGAGTGCTGCTGCTGCGGTAGGTATAAGTGTACCTAGCGAAGTTAAAGCTGCTGCGGATCAAGCAGAAGCAGGCTGGCGTTGGGACAAATCTGTGTGTCGTTTCTGTGGTACCGGTTGTGGTATTATGGTCGCGACCAAAGAGGGTAAAATCGTTGCGGTTAAAGGTGACCCTGCCGCTCCAGTCAATCGTGGACTTAACTGTATTAAAGGTTATTTTAACGCGAAAATCATGTACGGTGCAGATCGTTTAAAACAACCTCTTCTGCGTATGAATGATAAAGGTGAGTTTGATAAAAAAGGTCAATTCAAGCCTGTTTCTTGGAAACGTGCGTTTGATGAGATGGAAAAACATATCAAAAAAGCATTTAAAGCGGGTGGTCCAGAGGCGATTGGTGTATTTGGTTCAGGTCAATACACGATTCAAGAAGGGTATGCGGCTGCAAAACTCATGAAAGCAGGTTTCCGTTCAAACGGTATCGATCCAAACGCACGTCACTGTATGGCTTCAGCGGTTGCTGGATTTATGCAAACCTTTGGTATTGATGAGCCATCAGGCTGTTACGATGATATCGAACTTACCGATACGATTGTGACATGGGGTGCGAATATGGCTGAGATGCATCCAATTCTTTGGTCACGTGTGAGCGATAGAAAACTCTCTGCTCCTGAAAAAGTCAAAGTTGTTAACCTCTCAACCTATACACACCGTGGTTCTGATCTTGCGGATATCGAAATTATCTTCTCCCCAAGTACAGATGTTGCAATTTGGAACTATATTGCACGTGAAATTGTCTATAACAAACCAGAATCTATTGATTGGAATTTTGTTAAAAATAACACTATCTTTGCAACAGGTTTTGCAAACATCGGTTATGGTATGCACACCGAAGCTGCGGCTAAAAAA